>CAILAF010000468.1 GCA_903832075.1 uncultured Chitinophagaceae bacterium | reverse complement strand
ATCTTGCTCATAAAATTTTAATTGAATTAGCTGCATTGCGAAGAGAAAATAAAGCTATCAAATATCTTCGCCCTGATGCAAAAAGTCAGGTTACTTTAGAATATGATGATAACAACAAACCTGTTCGTATTGATGCAATTGTTGTATCAACTCAACATGATGATTTTGATACTGAAGAAAAAATGTTGGCTAAGATTAAAAAAGATATTGTTGAAATTTTAATTCCTCGTGTAAAAGCAAAGTATAAAAAATATGCAAAGCTTTTCAACGATAAAATTAAATATCATATTAATCCAACAGGAAAGTTTGTTATTGGTGGACCACATGGTGATACCGGTTTAACAGGCCGTAAAATTATTGTTGATACTTATGGTGGTAAAGGTGCACATGGTGGTGGTGCTTTCAGCGGAAAAGATCCAAGTAAAGTAGATCGTTCTGCTGCTTATGCAACTCGTCATATCGCTAAGAACCTTGTGGCAGCTGGTGTTGCGGACGAAGTGTTGGTACAGGTTTCTTATGCAATTGGTGTTGCACAGCCAACATCTATTAATGTAAATACTTATGGCACTGCAAAAGTTAAATTGAGTGATGGTGCAATTGGAAAGATTGTTGAAAGTGTTTTTGATATGCGCCCATACTTTATTGAACAACGTTTAAAATTGCGTAATCCGATTTATAGCGAAACAGCAGCTTATGGTCACATGGGGCGCAAGAATGAAGTGGTTACGAAAGAATTTAAATCTCCCGATGGAAAAGTGAAAACAGTAAAAGTTGAATTATTTACTTGGGAAAAATTAGATTATGTTCCAAAAGTGAAGAAAGCTTTTGGATTGAAATAAAATCATCAACTAATAATAAAACCTCTGTCAAATATGGCAGAGGTTTTTTATTTTCAGTGTATGAAAAAAAATCTATCGCTTGCAGCTATTGGTTCTGTAATTATGTTTATTGTATTGCGTATACAAGGCGCTTCATTAATTACATCAATTAGTAAAAGAGGAATTGTTGATCTTGAATTTGCTGATACTTATAAACGTGTTCAAGAATTATTTTCTGTTTGGAATTTACAAACAGTAAAAATAAATGTGTGGATTGATTTTTTATTCATCATTGCTTATGTTTCTTTTTTATCAATTGCATCTAAGCTAACTGCTGCAAAATGGAGAAATAATTCAATTAAGCAAATAGGATTTGCATTTAGTCGCATGGCGTTTATTGCAGGCTTATTCGATGTTTGTGAAAATACTTTGATGCTGCAAACAACTGCCGGAAGTTTTACATCAATTTCATTACAATTCACTTTTTATTGCGCTACATTTAAATTTATTTTAGCAGCATTAATTATTTTGTATTTGCTGATTTCATTGCCAGTAATTGTAAAGAAATAATTTGATGCTGCTGCTAACAAAAAATTCATCCTTACTTTTGAGCTCATGCAAGAAGAACAAATTAATCCTTGGAAGATTGTTGATGAGAAATTGATGTACGATAATCAATACATTTCATTAACGCATTACAATGTTATTAATCCAAGTGGTGGTAAAAGCATTTATGGCAAAGTACATTTTAAAAATACTGCTATTGGTATTGTAACGGTTGATAAAGATTTAAATACATATTTAGTTGGACAATTTCGTTTTACTATTAATCAATACAGTTGGGAAATACCTGAAGGCGGTTGCCCGGTAAATGAAAATCCTTTGTTAGGAGCAAAGCGTGAATTATTAGAGGAAACAGGATTGAAAGCAGAACGTTGGAAAGTATTAGGCACTTCTTATTTATCAAATTCAGTAAGTGATGAGAACAGTGTTTTTTATTTAGCAACAGAATTATCGCAACACCAAGCTCAGCCTGAAGAAACTGAACAATTAAGAGTTAAAAAAGTTTCTTTGCATAAAGCTTTTGATATGATTGATGAAGGAGAAATAACAGATGCATTAAGTATTCTTGCATTGAGAAAAGTACAAGCATTATTATTGCAAGGAAAATTATCATTCAATAAATAAAAATGGCGATAAACAAAAATTCGTTGATCATTGGAAGACAACCATTGGTAGAAGCTATTCAATCCGGCAGAGCCGTTGATAAAATTTTATTGCAAAAAAATGCAAATGGAGAAGTGGTAAGTTCTATTCGTTCATTATCAAAAGAACATAATATTCCTGTTCAATTAGTTCCGATAGAAAAATTAAATTATTTAACGAAAGCAAATCATCAGGGCGTTGTTGCATTTGCGGCATTAGTGCAATACATGGATTTACAACAAGTGATTGACTTTGTTGTATCGAAAGGTGAAACACCTTTGTTCTTAATGCTCGATGGAATTACTGATGTTAGAAATATTGGTGGTATTGCACGAAGTGCTTTGTGTTGCGGTGCACAAGCAATTATTATTCCTGATAAAGGAGTTGGAGCATTAAATGAAGAAGCGATGAAAAGCAGCGCAGGCGCATTGGAACATATTAATATTTGCCGAGTGAACAGTTTGCTAAAAGCTGTTGACACACTGCATTTGAACGGCATACAAGTTTTTACAAGTGAAATGCGTGCCGATAAAAAATTATTTGAATTAGATTTTAAAGTGCCTTGTTGTGTAATTATGGGAGATGAAGGAAAAGGTGTGCAACCTTATTTAGCAAAGTCGGCCGATTATTTTTTTTCTATTCCTATGGTTGCGAAATTCGATTCATTTAATGTATCTGTTGCCACCGGAATTATTTTATATGAAGCAATGAAACAGCGTATGTCAATAGTCAATAGTCAATAGTCAATGGTCAATCAAGAAAATATACAACTCATCGAATGTCCACGTGATGCCATGCAAGGTTGGAAACATTTTATTTCAACAGAACAAAAAATAAAATACATCAATACCTTATTAAAAGTTGGATTTGATACAATTGATTTTGGAAGTTTTGTTTCGCCAAAAGCAATTCCGCAAATGGCAGATACAAAGCAGGTGTTGAAAAGTCTCAAGTTACAAGATTCAAGTTCCAAGTTATTAGCAATCGTTGCAAATACACGTGGTGCAGAAGAAGCAGTTATGTTTGATGCAATAAATTATCTTGGTTTTCCTTTTTCTATTTCACCAACATTTCAAATAAGAAATACAAACAGCAGCATTGAAGAAAGTTTAATTCGTGTGGAAGAAATTCAGGAACTCTGTTTAAAAAATAATAAGCAATTGGTCATTTATTTAAGCATGGGTTTTGGTAATCCTTACAGTGATGAATACAACGAAGAAATTTTATTACACTGGGCAAATGAAATGGTTGAACGAAATATCAATATCATTTCTTTAGCCGAT
>CAILAF010000467.1 GCA_903832075.1 uncultured Chitinophagaceae bacterium | reverse complement strand
GGTTAATACCATCTTCTTTTTTTTTAGTTTTATGTTGCTGATGAATAAAAAAATAAATGAAAAAAAATACAGCAGAAGTAAAAACATACATGCGTATAGGATGCAAATAACTTACTCTTCTGCCTCGCAAATATTCTTTAGATAAAAACCCTGGCCGAAAAAGCAAATATTTTAATGTGCTGAAAAACTTACCATCAAAATGAGTAACATCCTCAATAAAATGATTGGCAATATGCCAAAACTTTTCTTTGGGCTCAATATTTTCCTGACCGCATACATGACAATACCTTCCGTAAATTGCCGCATTACAGTTCAAACAAATTTTTTCTTTTCTTTCTTTGTTATGAGGCACTTTGTTAATGTTTGATTAAAAATACATAACTAAGCAATAGCCGCAAACCGAATGTGCGTTTTGTTTTTTGAATGTTGATAACCTTGCACTTAATTTTGAGAAAATATTCTGCATGAAAAAAATATTGTTGATTGTTTGTTTGTTTATTAGTTCCGGACTGTTTAGTCAGTTTTATTATAATGATATTATTGCCAATCAACAGGGCAGTCGGCGTTTTCAATTGCTGATGACAAACAAAATTCATAAAGTAACAGCTACTAGCCTGGATGCCAATAATCAGGAGCAGAATGATTTTTTATTAGAAGAATTGATTAATGCCAGTAATAATCAAACAACACTTACATCCAAGATTGCTTCAGGGAAAACTACTGTTATTCAAAATTGGTATCAAAAAGGAAAGATTTACAAGATGACGGAAGCATCGAATAATGTAAACACAGAAGTTAATTATAATTATGATGAAAATGGATTTATCAAAACCATTTCATCCAAAACAATCGATACAGCTTTTCAATCAGAATCATCGGAAGTGCATATTTGGACTTATAACAATAACCATCAACCGCAACAAATGTGGAAGATCAAAAACAAAACAGATTCAGTATTGGTTGATTTTGTGTATGACGAGCAAACCAATCTAATTGAAGAACATTGGCATAAAAGAAATATTGAGCAGGAAGTGTATTATTATTATAACGATAAAAAACAACTAACAGACATTGTTCGCTTTAATAAAAAAGCACAACAACTCTTACCGGATTATTTATTTGAATATGATGCCGATAATCGTGTAATACAAATGACACAAGTACTTGCAGCCAATAGCAATTATTTAGTTTGGCATTATATGTATAATGCCAAAAGTTTAAAGCAAGAAGAAACTTGCAGTAATAAACAAAAAGAATTGATAGGAAAGATTGAGTATAAATACGATTAAAAAGAAAAGCCGAAGAAATATTTCTTCGGCTTTTCTTTTTAATCGTGCCCCGGAACGGAGTTGAACCGTTACGACCGTTGCGGGTCACAGGATTTTAAGTCCTGCGTGTCTACCAATTCCACCACCGGGGCATCCAAAAAAAATTCCATCCCAAAAAAGATGGAAGATTTTTTAAGAGCGGAAGACCGGGCTCGAACCGGCTACCCCGACCTTGGCAAGGTCGTGCTCTACCAAATGAGCTACTTCCGCTTATTGTATAAGAACTTTAATGGGAGTGCAAAAATAGCCAACTAAAGTTCACTACAAAATTTTTATCCAATTTTTTTACTTGTATTCAGGAGTATATTTAGTACTACTTTGAATTTCAACATCAGGTTTGCCAGCATAGCGTTGCTGATACAAGCGATAGCATCCGCCAAAAACAAATGCAATCACTACAAATACTTGCAGATAAAATAAGAATCTTGATGAACTTACCCAGTTCTTGGTAAAATCTTTATTTACGTTATCTATTACTTCTTGTGACATATTTATTTTTCTGATTACGTTACAAAAATAAGGTTCCATTTCAAATTATCACGGCTTCTTTTCAACAATTTGACTAAACTTCGTTTTATGCATTACAAAATGTTTCCATACAATGGAACCTTTATACACGCCAAATAATGCGCCAATAGGTTTAGAAGGTGCATGTTTTTTTCTTTTACCTGCTATCCACCACCACACTAATACAAAATGCGCTTTTACAATGGCAACAAAAAAAGCCACATCACCTGTTAATAAACCTTTCCATGCAGAAATAGCATCCAATAAAATTCTTATCGGCAACTTCCATAATTTTTCAGATAAAGTAAGATTATTAGATAACATGGTTAGATTATTCCGAAAATTTAAAAACACTTTTCGCCCACCGCGTGGTAAAGTTCCTGCACCAACATGATGCACAACTGATTGCGGACAAGCGTAAATTTTATATCCAGCTAATTGTATTCTCCAACACAAATCAATTTCTTCCTGGTGAGCAAAGAAGTTTGCATCAAATCCATTCATCGCATGAAAAATATTACTGCGAATAAACATGGCTGCTCCACTTGCCCAAAATATTTGTTCAACAGAATCGTATTGATGATGATCATCTTCTAACACATCAAATATTCTTCCTCGCGAAAATGGATATCCTAATGAATCTATCCAACCACCTGCTGATCCTGCATATTCAAATGAATGAGGTTGATTATACGCTAATAGTTTAGGTTGGCAGGCAGCAATGTTTTGATCAGATTCCATCAACTCTACTATTGGTTGAATCCAATTTGCTGTTACTTCAACATCCGAATTCAATAAAACATAATAATCAGCTTCAACATTTTTCAATGCCCAATTATAACCACCTGCAAAACCATCGTTTTGTGTATTGATTAGAATTTCAACAAATGGAAATTTTTCCTTTAATAATTGAATAGAATCATCTGTTGATGCATTGTCAGCAACGATTATTCTTTTGTTTGAATAAGTAGATACAATAACTGACGGAAGAAATTTTTCTAAATAATTTCTTCCATTAAAATTAAGAATAACAATAGCTATGCTTGGGTTGGACAATGTTTTATATTTCTGCGAAAATAAGGTAGCTAAAACAATTCTTATCTTCAATTTAATATTTAACAAATGAAAAAGATAATTGTTTTAGTTTTTATATTAGTGTCATTTATGAGTAAATCACAAATCATATTGCCTTTGTATGAAGGTAATATTCCAAATAATATTATATCTTCTAAACAAGAAGTTGATAAGGGCAGAGGTAGAATTACAGGCATAACAATTCCGCAATTAATCGTTTTTCTTCCTGCTAAGCCAGATTCATTAAGAGCTGCCGTAATTATATGTCCGGGTGGTAGTTATGCTGGTTTAGCTATGGATCATGAAGGATATCAAGTAGCTCAAATACTAAACAAACATAGTATTGCAGCATTTATATTAAAGTATCGTATTCCTGACGATTCATTCATGACTAATAAGCAAATAGCTCCACTGCAAGATGCTGAAAGAGCTATTCAATTAATAAGGGAGAAATCAATTGAATGGAATATCAATACAAAAAATATTGGCATCTTAGGATTTTCTGCCGGTGGACATTTAGCTTCAACCTTAGGAACTCATTATAATGAAGTCATGATTGAAAATAAAAATAATATTTCATTACGACCGGATTTTATGATTTTACTTTATCCGGTTATAAGTTTTGATAAATCCATTGCACATTTGGGTTCAAGAGAAAATTTGATTGGAAAGAATCCAACAGAAGAATTAGTTAATCATTTTTCAAACGAATTACAAGTTAATTCACAAACGCCAATAACTTTTATCATTCATGCAAGTGATGATAATGATGTTCCAGTAGAAAATTCTATTCGCTTATATCAATCATTACAAAAAAATAAAGTGCCTGTAGAAATGCATATTTATGAAAAAGGTGGGCATGGTTTTGGATTACATAATAAAACTACAACTGATGAATGGTTTGATAGATTAATTGATTGGATGAAGATGAATAAAATTATTAAAGGATAAAAGGTTGCAGGTAACAAGTTTCATGTTGCAAGTAAATTAAAACTGTAACTGGCAACCAGCAACTTGTAATTAATTATACATTTCGTCTCGCAACAACTTCACTCTTTCATCTTCTAAATAATCATCGAATGTGGTTAAGCGATCAATCATTCCTTTTGGTGTAAGCTCAATCACACGTGTGGCAACGGTTTGCATGAATGTATGATCGTGAGAAGTTAATAAAACAATTCCCGGAAAATTTTGGCAACCTTCATTAAATGATTGAATGCTTTCTAAATCCAAATGATTAGTTGGTTGATCTAATACAATCAAATTCGGACTTTGCAACATCATTCTGCTAATCATGCAACGAACTTTTTCACCACCGCTTAAAACGTTTGTCTTCTTCATTATATCATCACCGCTAAATAACATTTTTCCTAAAAAGCCACGCAAAAAAGGTTCATCTGCATCAACAACATTTGCAGGAACAAATTGTCGTAACCAATCCATTAAAGTTAATCCATCAGTAAAAAATTCACTGTTCTCAATTGGTAAATACGCTTTAGTGATGGTAGTACCCCATTCATATTTCCCTTTGTCAGCTTTACTTTCATCGGTTATAATTTCAAAGAAAGTTGTTACTGCCAATGGATCGCGACTTAAGAATGCAATCTTTTCACCTTTATTTACACTGAAAGAAACTTTATCAAATAATTTTCTTCCATCAACACTTTTACTTAAATTTTCAACATTTAAAATTTGATTACCT
>CAILAF010000466.1 GCA_903832075.1 uncultured Chitinophagaceae bacterium | reverse complement strand
AGATTTACTGAAAAGTTTTAAATTGTTATTTTACATGAATTTTAATGCGACAAATTCTTGTAATATTATTGTTATTGCTTAATGCCGTTACCGGTAAAAGTCAAATAAAGCAGCCTGTTTATATAGGCGAAGTTTCTTGGGTAAAAGGGGTTAAACAAGAGAAACCTGAAATACTTTCAGTAGTACCGCATATTTACCCTATTACGAGAAACATTACTTCAAATAGTATCAAAACTATTTCACAAATTAAAATAGACCCAACAACTAAAATACTTCATACAGGCTCAAGCAAACCTGTTGTAGAGTCAATAAAATTTACAGGTAAGAAAATTGGCAATCCTGAAATGGTAAATGCACCTGCACTTGTAACAAGAGATAATGCAGCATACAACATTACTTATTCCGATAAGCAACATGGTTTTGCCGGTAGTAATACTACCGACTTTGCAGAAGACGATACTCATAATATTTGGATTGCATCTGGCAATGGTCTGATCAAATATGACGGGTATCACTATTTTTTATATAATAAGAATAATGGATTTCCAGAACTGCCTGATTTGTCATTAGTATATGATAATCAAAAACGACTTTGGCTAGCTTCAGATAATGGGGTTTATTTCATGCGAAATGATTCTTTGTTTTCTATGAAAAGTGAAGAACTTGATTTTTCAACCATTTCCTGTGCCAAGGTTCAAACAGATTGGAAGAAAAGAGTTTGGCTATCAACCAAAAAGCATGGTGCTATTTGCATTGACGGATCAAGCATACAAATTTTCGATAAAAGATGCGGATTAACGAATGAGTATGTAATGGCCATCCACCTCGATAAAAAAGGCAATCTCTTTTTAGGCTCACACGATCTTGGTGTAATTGTCATTGAGTCTAACAAAATGAGCCTGCTTTTCAGCAATTCTAAAAATATGAAATGGCATTCTTTTCTTTCATTTTATGAAGATGAAGACGGTATTTGGGCAGGTAGTTATCTCTCAGGATTAATGCGTATGGGATTAAAAGATACCGTTCAATACAGTATTTCGGGAAAATATAATGATTGCATATTTGATATTAAAAAAGCGCCGGGAGGGCTTTGGCTTTCGTCTTATGGCTTTGCACTTTCATATTTCAATAAGACCAATTTACTGGTGATGAATGAATCTAACGGGTTACTGAACAATAACCCCTACTATTTATTTGAAGACAGCTATAAAAACTTATGGGTAAGTAATCTGCAATCCGGATTTTCCAGAATCAATGAAAATTGTTTTTCTGTACAGGATTATGAAACTCCTGCTATCAAATTTGTTACATCAGTATTACAGGATAGCAAAAAGGGTAAATGGATGCTGGGCAGATATCTCACTTATCAAAAGAACAATACAATAACTGCACTGGTATTCAAAGATAAAAAAGGTCTTGAGCCTGTTGTATTTCCGTCGGATGGAATAATAAATCAAGATGGAACAGTTTGGACAGGTAGTTATGGTGCAGGAATGGTGCATGTGGGGACCAATAATTTTACAGCCTATTTTTTTTCTGATTTTTCTGAAAACCGTATTGTACATACTGTAAAGAAAGATGCATTTAACAGAGTATGGTTTTGCCCAAAGGATTATGGATTGATCGTGTACGATAAAAATAAGTTTTGGCATTACAAAAAAAATGCAGGCTTACTATCAAATAATGTAGAGCAAATTTTTTTAGATGCCGCTGACAGAATTAATTTTTCATTTTCAAACGGCTTTCAACGATTTAACAATGATGCAATTGAAACGCTTTTTGCAGGAAATACAGCATTCAATGACCAAGTAATTGGGTTACAGATTATTGATTCCATAAATACCCTCTTAGCTACAAATAATAATGGTTTACTCATTATTAATAAAAATAAATT
>CAILAF010000465.1 GCA_903832075.1 uncultured Chitinophagaceae bacterium | reverse complement strand
AATTACACAACTATATAATATGAGATAATAAATAATTTAAAAAATGAGTTGGCAGAGCCTCTTATTTTTTGGGTTAGACTTATGAAATGCAAACAATCATAAAAAATAAAGTTTATATGCGTAAATGTATATTTAAGGTAATGATTGAGTTAATAATTCATATTATTTTCCATCTATTGTTTAAAATGTTAGGCCTTTAATGCAACCATTTGGGATTATTTTTAGGCTGAGCCTATATTGACGTTACCTGTGCTATCACCGGTTGGATATATATCCCGTCTTAACGACCGTATTTGTGCCCAAATACGGTCGTTTTATATCGCATATATTTTATTAATAATTCAATTTCATCACAAGTTTATATATATATCGCATACAAGAAGAATACGAATAATCCCATTTTACTTTAAAGGACCTTTAGGAATTTTGATAATTTTAAAAATAAAACTGATTGGTCTCCATTCCAGTGGGTCATCAATATTAATCTGTTTTAATTCCTCATAAAACAGTAAAAATTCTTCTTTATACGGCGATTTTAATTTTCTAAATTTACAAATGAACTCTTCCTTTGAATTAAAAATAACATCTATCCAACCTATTAATGAAAATCCATCAGGTTTAACCCAAATGAATAATTCTATAAATGTCTCAACATCTCTTTCTAAAATAAATCTCTTAAAAATTTCGTTGACTTGTTTCACTTCTTCTTTTACAAAAAGCCTATTTACTGTTGATTCAACTCCAATAAATGAGGCTCTTATAATATTTTCATATAAATGAAATAACCCGCTTGTGAATTTATCGCTTGAAGAGATTTTGAGGCTAAGATTCTTTATTAATCCGTTTATTAGTATATTCTTTGATAGCACCTCTGTATAATTACTTTTCAGAATAAAATAAATAACTGCCGCTTCAAAATCATCAATCTTATCTGATTCACACAAAACTTTACTAACGAAGCTTAAATAATCTTTATCATTTTTATTATAATATTTATCGATGATGTATTTACTATACTCGGAGCCAAGTAAGCCAATTTTATAAACAAAATCTTCATATCTTCCAGAATACATGTTTTTACCTGATGAATAAGCAAGACTATCTATAATCTCCAAATTAGAATGATAGATTATTGCCTGAATAATATTTTCAAAATCACTAGCACTTTCAAATTCTTCAATTAATTTTAACCTATTTATTACTTCCAATGAAATTTCTCTATTCTCATTCCATATATTTATTTTCTCACAAAGTTCTGTTAGTCCTGAAAATCTGGCCTCAATAAATTCTTTTTCTGAAAGGATATTTGAATTCTCAATATCCACGAAATATCTATCAAAAGCTAATGGATTATTAATGGATAAATGGTTATTAAGTTTGTTTTGAAAATGCCTCCCATAAACACTGAATGGGAAAAGCTCATTTATCAATTTTGAAACAATGAGAATATCTTTGCTTGCAATAGAAAAGATATTCCTATTATTTTCCAATATAGAAAACAATACAGACTTTTCAATTTTTGATTCATTTTTATTGTTCTCAGATTCATTAAAAATAGCAAGCTCCAGTTTTTTATCTGTAGATGTTTTACTTAAATTATCTTTCTTAAAAATTTCATTTTTACTTTTAAATAATAAATTATATACTTCTGGGAATTTAAGCCTAGTAAAGTCGATTAAATAAAGTACACCAAAATATTTTGTAATATTGTAAAACTAAAGGGTTTT
>CAILAF010000464.1 GCA_903832075.1 uncultured Chitinophagaceae bacterium | reverse complement strand
TTGTTCATCAATAATCTTTTGGACTTCCTCATTTTTATCTTTTACTTTAGATTTCAACCACGATGCATTCATATTTAATGCAAAAATGTTTTGTGCGAACTCATCATGTATTTGTTTGGCAACATAAGCACGTTCTTTTTCTACTTCAATTTGAATGTGGCTGGAGAGTTCTCTTAATTCGGCATTCAGTTTATTTATTTTATCTTCTGCTTCTTTACGTTCGGTTATATCTAATAAAGTAAGTGAAATAAATTTAGGAACATTGTCTTCATCTTTATGAATAAGAGCAACTTCTATTGTAGGAAACACTTTGCCACTTCTCGTCATAAAATTTATTTCGCCACTCCATTTCCCGTCTGCTAAAAGTTTTGCTTCTTCAATTTTCATCCGCTCCTTTGTTTCATCAGGCACAAAATCTAATGCCGATAAAACACTTATATCTTCGTCAGCACCAATTTCAAATTTTTCTTTTGCCGATGGATTGATGTACAATAAATTCATTGCAAAGTCAACAATGAAAACTAAAGCTTTTGAATTTTCAATAATACCGGCAAGCTTTTGTAACTCAGCTTCTTTTTCTTTTAATAATGAAATATCAATAGATGTTGCAGAAACATACGGTGCAGCTCCACCAACATTTTTATGAAGGAATAGCGTTTGAATTACCGGTACTTCTTTTCCACTAAAAGTTAAAAAACTGGTTTCGCCATTCCACCTGCCTGTTTCTTTTATTAATCTATCAATTTCACTAATACTCTTTTTAGATTTCTCAGATCTGAATTGATCAACTTTAAACTTTGTTATATCCCCATCACCAACGCCTAATCTCTTTCTTGCTGCTTTATTCATATATATAAAGCCCCTTTCTAAATCTGCAATATTAATATAGGCAGCAGAGTTTTCTATAACTTCTGCTAACATCTTCGCTTCTCTTTCCTTTTCTTTTAATGCTATTAAATCAGTTCCAACACCCACTAATAATGTTTCCCCGCCATAATCAATCTTCCAACTATTGATCAACAGAGGAATTTTTGTTTTGTTTTTTGCATAAAGGCTTACTTCTGCAGATGCTGGTGCGCTACCATCAAATACACTTTCAATTCTTTTTCTTACAAATTCTTTTTCGGGTTCATCATAAAAATCAACAGGATGCATTTGTTTAATTTCATCGGCACTATATCCGGTTAATTGTTCAAAATTTTTATTCCATTTAAAAAAATGTCCTTTGCGATTATACATATAAAAGAATCCGGGCAAACCTTCAATTAGTTTGAGTAAGAAATTTCTTTCATCATTAATAATTTTTTGCTTCTCTTTATTTTCGGTGATATTTTCTTTTACTGCAACAAAGTTGGTAATCTGTCCTTCTGAATTTTTTATAGGAGAAATAGTTACACTTTCCCAATAAGTTTCTCCACTTTTTTTCTTATTCAATAATTCTCCTTTCCATGTTTTGGAATGAGTAATGTTGTCCCACATTCTTTTATAAACTTCTGGACTGGTATTTTGTGTTTTAAGTATTCTTGGATTTTGACCGATGGCTTCTTCAAAACTATACCCTGTTAATTTTGTAAATCCCGGATTTACATATTCAATTGTTCCGGCTTTATTAGTAATAACAACTGAAGCTGAGCTTTGTTCTATCGCCCGTGTAACATTTGATAATTTTTTTTCAACTTCTTTTCTTTTTATTTCATGTTGAATAGCAGTTAATGCATAACTAATATTTTTAGAGACGCTATCCAACAATTCTAATTCTTCATCGGTAAAGAAATTTATTTCAGAAGCATAAGTAGTAAAAACACTTATCACTTTACCATCAACTTTTAATGGAAATGCAACAGAAGATCTAAAGCCTCGTTTAATAGCTTTCTTATTAAACAATTTCATTGCTGGTCCGTACTCAATATCATTGCAATAATAATATTTTCCTTCGCGGTAAGCTTTACCTGTTGGACCATTCCCCCTAGGATTATCTTCTGTAGAAATAAAAATCTCACTCAAATATCCATCGTCTTTGCCAGTCCAAACAATCGGCTTAACATTTTTTGTATTAACCACAGGCACACCAACCCATGCCATCACAAAATTTCCGGTAGTAACGGCTATATCGCAAATGCCTTTATAAATTTCATTTTCATCTTTTGAATTCAGAACCAGATCATTTGTTTTTCCTATAAACTCATGAATACGTTTTTGTTTTTTAATTTCTTCTTCTGCGTTTTTGCGATCACTTATATCTATTACTATTCCCATCACATTCAAAGGCTTTCCTTTCGAATCTCGTGAAACAATTGAACCAATATCATAAAACCATTTATATGCTCCACTCTTTGTTAATATTCTATACTCAACTTCATATTTATCTTTTGTGCCGGCAAAGTGTGCACGCATCGCGTTCATTGCTTTATCATAGTCTTCTGGATGGAGTAATGATGTAAAATCTGTATAATGTTTAAATTTTTCTGGAGGATAACCCAGCATTTCCGCTTTGCGTTCATGAAAAACAACACTGCCGGTAGTTATAGTCATTTCCCACCAAGCTATTTTAGCAGTTTCCATAGAAAGATTAATCCTAAAATTATTTTCGAATAATTCTTTTTCAATTCTTTTTCTTTCTGTTATATCGCGAATAAAAACAAAAAAGAAACCGCTATCTATATTTGAATAAGTAACACTTATTTCTACATCTATTATTTTGCCCGATTTAGCTCGGTGCTTAGTTTCAAATAAGCCGAAACCTTCTTTAAAAATTTTCTGATTGTGTTTTTTAATTTCTTCACTTGATTCTATCGCTTCAACATCTGCTATAGACATTTGCAAAAGTTCTTGTTTCGAATAACCACTCATTTTACAATAAGCTTCATTTACATCAAGCAATTTTGTTGTTAAAGCATCAGCGATCCAAAAACCATCAACCGTAGTTTTAATTATTGTTTGATATTTTTCTTCCGATTTTTTTCGTTCAGTAACATCAAGGAATGACCAAACTCTTCCATGCTTATTATTTTCGAGGTACAATGGTTTAGAAATGCGTTCGAAAATGCGACCATCTTTAAAATAAATAAAATCTAAACTTTCGGCATCAGGTGTTTTGTATAATTCATTCACTTTTGCAATAAACGCATCAGGATAAGAAAGTTGATCTAATATATATCCCAATAATGTTTTATCATCATCCGATTGAATAACTGCATTCGGTATTCGCCACATTTCAGTGAATGTAGTATTGAGTTTTATTACTTTTCCTTTGTCATCAACAACCAGAATGCCATTATGAATTGATTCAAGTGTGGCATTCGTTAAAGACATATTTTGCTTTATTATTTCTTCTGCTTGTATGCGTTCGGTAATATCTTTGGCAGATGAATAATAAAAAGATTCGCCATGATCAGAAAATCTATGAAAACTGACTTCCATATTACGTATGGAGCCATTCTTTAATTTATGAAGCGTTTCAACTTTGTTTCCTTCATCGGTTGTTTCAGAAAGTATTTTCTTTAATTCATTTTTATTCCACTTCATATCCCAATCCCAAACATGTAAATTCAAAAGTTCTTCATTAGAATAGCCCAAATGCAAAGCAAACGAATCGTTCCATTCTAATAATTTTCCATTTTTATCTAAAATATGAATTTCATCATGAGATGTTTGCATCAGCATTTTATAACGCTTAAGTTGAGAAGCATTTTCATCCATCATTTTTTTCTTCTCAGTTATATTGCTAAACGTACAAATTACATGATCCAATTTTCCATCACTATTAAATTCAGGTTCTGCATTTACTAAAAGCCAAACTCTGTCTTTTTTTGTTGGACGATACACGCCCATTACAATATCTCTAACAGGTTTTAGTGTTGCAATTGCAGTTGGAACAGGATGTGTAGGTCCGGGAAAAGCAGAACCATCTTCATGTATCACATTCCAATAGGGATCGAAAGAAGTTTTACCTATTAATTGATCCCATGTAAGTCCCAACATTTCTAATGCAGCATTATTAGAAAGAAGCATTTCTGCATTAGGTCCTTGCTTTAAAATTCCAACATTTAAATTTTCAATGAGAGATCGAAATTGTTGCTCACTTTTCTTTAATAGCTCTTCTGTTTTCTTTCTTTCACTTATATCTCTTACTAACCCTAAATAATAGCGTATCCCTTTTAAATCGAAACAACCAAACTGAACTTCAACTGGGAATATGGTTCCATCTTTTTTGCGATGATGTCCTTGTAATGTAAAAGGTTCGTTAGGTTTAATTTTAATCCATTCAGCTTGTGCTTGTGCTAAATTAAAATCTGCTTCCAAATCTAAAACACTCATCTGCAACAATTCTTCACGAGTATATCCAAGACTATCACAAGCACGTTGATTAACATCTAGAAAATGCCCTTGAAAATCATGAACAAATAAAGCATCAGTGGTTTGATTTAAATATTTTTGTAAACGTATCGCAGTTTCGTTAAGCGCTTCTTCTGTATTTTTTTTCTTAGTAATATTTGCTTTATCCATCTTAGAAGGAATTAAGAAGAGAAATTCTGCCGATGAAATTCAAACTAATTCCTTAATATTTCTATGATATTAGTCAGCAAAGATGATGTGCTATATCATAAATAAGGCGAGGTAAAAAATTAAACTTTTTATCATAAACACCTAAACTTTCATCTTAACCATTTGCCAATATTTATTATTTCAATCGCTCTTTAAAATTCAAGCCATTCTTTTCTAAAGTTTCTTTTGCAATATCATAACCCGCATCTGCATGACGTATCACGCCCATTCCCGGGTCGTTGCGTAAAACCCTTGCCAGTCTTGCTTTTGCTTCATCAGTACCATCGGCAACAATTACCATTCCTGCATGAATACTGTACCCCATTCCAACGCCACCACCGTGATGCAAACTTACCCAACTTGCACCGCCGGCTGTATTAACCAATGCATTTAATATTGGCCAGTCTGCAACGGCATCGCTGCCATCAAGCATGGATTCGGTTTCTCTATTTGGCGAAGCAACAGAACCAGTGTCTAAATGATCTCTTCCAATAACAATCGGTGCTTTTACTTTACCTGTTCTAACTAATTCATTAAATGCAAGCCCAGCTTTTTCGCGTTCACCTTGTCCTAACCAACAAATACGGGCAGGTAATCCCTGAAACGCAATTTTTTCTTTTGCCATTTTCATCCATCTTAATAATCCTTTATTTTCAGGAAACATATTAATGATCAACTCATCGGTTACTGCAATATCATTAGCATCACCACTTAATGCAGCCCAACGAAAAGGTCCTTTTCCTTCGCAAAACAATGGACGAATATATGCGGGAACAAAACCAGGAAAAGAAAAACAGTCGAGAGTCTTTAGTTTGGAGTCGGGAGTTAGTTGCTGATATTCTTGTGCTCTTGCACGAATATTATTTCCATAATCAAAAGTGATGGCGCCTAATTCTTGCAATTCAATCATTAATTGAACATGCTTAAACATACTTGCATAACTGTATTCAATATATTGTTTAGGATTTTGTTCTCTTAAAATTTTTGCTTGTTCATAAGAAATTTCATGCGGCCAATAACCAATCAATGGATCATGTGCAGATGTTTGATCGGTTAAAGTATCAGGAATAATTTTTCTTTCAATTAATCTATCTAACAAATGAACTGCATTGCATAAAACACCAATACTTTTTCCAATGCCTTCTTTTTTATAATGCAATGCTTTATCAATAGCTTCATCAATATCAATTATTTTTTCATCGAGATATTTTGTTTCAATGCGTTTATCAATACGCCATTCTTCTACTTCGGCAATTAATGCAACACCTTCATTCATGGTAATGGCCAAAGGTTGTGCGCCACCCATTCCACCTAAACCTGCAGTAACATTTAATGTATATTTTAGTGTGCCGCCAAAATGTTTATCTGCTGCTGCAGCATAAGTTTCATAAGTTCCTTGCACAATTCCCTGAGAGCCAATATAAATCCAACTACCGGCAGTCATTTGTCCATACATCATCAAACCTTTCTTTTCAAGTTCTTCAAAATGTTCCCATGTTGCCCATTTAGGAACGAGCTGAGAATTAGAAATCAACACACGTGGTGCATTGCTATGTGTTTTTAAAATGCCAACAGGTTTACCACTTTGAATAAGTAATGTTTCATCATTCTCTAATATTTTTAATGATGCGATGATATTATCTAATGCTTCAAAATTACGTGCCGCTTTACCGCGACCGCCATATACAATTAAATCATCCGGACGTTCAGCAACTTCGGGATTTAAATTATTCAATAACATTCTTAATGCAGCTTCCTGAATCCAACCTTTACAATTTAATGTAGTTCCAATTGGTGTTTTGTATTTGATAGCATCGTATTGTTTAGTAATTGTATTCATATGATCATTATTTCATTATTGCAATTTAGAGAAAGTATTGGGAGATATAAATAATTGACAATTAGCAATTGAGAATTGATAATTATCACATTAAAAAATCAGGTCTTCATAAGCCGCCTGCAATTCATTATACGAATGTTGGTCTTTAGCAAGTTTAGCCGCTTCCATACCTTTTTCATACCATTCAACAGCTGATTTTTTTTCTCCTAATTTCTCTAACAGTTTTGCCAGATGATAATAAGAGCCTACATAATCGGGCGATTCAGTTAATATGGAGAGAAATAAAATTTTTGCTTTTTCATCTTCATTAATCTTTAAATATTCCAATGCCAATGCATGCCGCAAAAAATTATCTTTTGGTTGGTGTGCTAAAAATTCTTTAAGCTTAGATATTCTGTCCATTATTTTTTATATTTTTTTTACACAAGATTTTGTTGCAATAAAAACTCCACTATATTTGCAAATAGTTGCATAAACAACTAAATAATATTTGTATGAAAATTTTAGTCTGCATCAGTAAAACACCTGATACCACATCAAAAATAGCCTTCAAAGATGGCAACACCAAGTTTGATGAAAGTGGCGTACAATGGATTATCAACCCATACGACGAATGGTACTCATTAGTAAGAGCATTAGAATTAAAAGAAAAAGATACGTCGATTGTTGTTCATCTTGTAACAGTAGGATTGGCAGATAATGATCCTATTATACGAAAAGCATTAGCCTTAGGCGGTGATGAAGCCATTCGTATAAATGCCGACAGCAGTGACAGTTATTTTATTGCTGCACAAATTGCTGAAGTTGCAAAACAAGGTGGGTATGATTTAATTTTTACAGGAAAAGAAACAATAGATTATAATGGTTCATCAGTAGGTGCAACTGTTTCAGAAATATTAGATTTACCATATGTTTCATTAGCAACAAAGTTTGAATTGAATGGAACAATTGCAACTGTGAATCGCGAAATAGAAGGTGGTGAAGAAGTGGATGAAGTTAGTTTACCATTAATTGTTTGTTGCCAAAAAGGAATGGCAGAACAACGTATTCCAAATATGCGTGGAATCATGGCTGCCAGAACAAAACCATTGAAAGTTGTTGAGCCTATAGTGATAGATACATTAACCAATGTAATAAGTTTTGAATTGCCTCCTGCAAAAGCCGGTGTTAAATTAGTAGCACCAGATAATGTTGCAGAATTAGTAAGATTATTACATGAAGAAGCGAAAGCAATTTAATATGCGGATGTGCAAATTAGTATATATGCAGATGAAAGAAAAGTTATTGACCAAATAAAATAAATTATAGTGCAGTTGCAGCATTTGCACATCTGCACATTCAAAAATTTTCAAATTAATTCTATGTCAGTATTAATATTCGTTGATCAAACAGAAGGCCATATAAAAAAATCTTCTTTCGAAGTATTAACTTATGGTGCAGCAATTGCCAAACAATTAAATACAACTGCCAATGCATTGGTATTAGGGGCTGCAAGTAATGATCTAACATTGTTAGGTAAATATGGAGTAACAAAAGTTTATCATGCAAACAACGAAGCATTTAATCATGTGGATGCACAAGTATTTACTAAAGCAATTACTGAGGTTGTTGTAACAAGTGGTGCTGATGTGATAGTGTTTTCACATAATCATACAGGTAAAACTATTGCAGGAAGAGTTTCTGCTAAATTAAAAGCCGGTTTGGTTACAGGTGCCATTGCATTACCTGATACATCGAATGGTTTTGTTGTAAAGAAATCTGTATTTAGTGGTAAAGCATTTGCTAATGTGAATATTTCGTCTGCCATAAAAATCATTTCACTAAATCCAAATAGTTTTCATATAACAGAAACAGATGGAAATGCAGAAGTTGTTGCATTGAATATAAATGCTGATGCAGGTAAAATAAAAGTTGCAGCAGTTAATAAAGTGAGTGGTGAAGTTCCATTAACTGAAGCCGATATTGTTGTGAGTGCTGGTCGTGGTTTAAAAGGTCCAGAGAATTGGGGAATGATTGAAGACCTTGCACATGAATTACATGCTGCCTTGGCTTGTAGTCGCCCGGTTGCTGATGCTGATTGGAGACCTCATCATGAGCATGTTGGTCAAACCGGTGTACAGATTGCGCCCAACTTATACATTGCCATTGGTATCAGTGGTGCCATTCAACATTTGGCCGGAGTGAATAGAAGTAAAGTAATTGTTGTTATTAATAAAGATCCTGAAGCACCATTCTTTAAAGCAGCTGATTATGGAATTATCGGAGATGCATTTGAAGTAGTTCCACAATTTACTGCCGAGATAAAAAAGATGCATAGTAATTAATAATCACTATAAATAATAAAAATCCCATTCATTAAATGAATGGGATTTTTTATGAAAGTTTATTTCAATTACAACGAATGCTCATCGTGTGTTAATTTGATTTATTTTCGTGTAAGTTATGAAGAAGATAGAATTGGAAATAGTAGCATTGTCGCACAGCATCACTCAAACACATTCTTATGCAGTGGTATTAGGTGAAGTAAATGGGTTACGCCGTTTACCAATTGTGATTGGTGGTTTTGAAGCGCAAGCGATTGCAGTGGCATTAGAAAAAATGCAACCGAGCCGTCCATTAACACATGATTTGATGAAGAACTTCATGAATGCTTTTAATGTTGAGTTACAAGAAATTATTATTAACGATTTACAAGAAGGAATTTTTTATTCCAAATTAGTTTGCTTTACAGAACATGATACAGTTGAAATTGATAGTAGAACAAGTGATGCATTAGCATTGGCTGTTAGATTCAATTGTCCGATTTATACATTCGATAATATTTTAGATAGTGCCGGTATTTTAATGGAAGACACACCGAGCAAAAAGAAAAAAACTGAGCCTGTAAGTATTGAAGAACCTTCTTCAAATAGTAGTCATTTATCAGAAGATTTGAGTTTATTAAGTATTGATGAATTACAACATTTATTAAACGAAGTATTAGAACATGAAGATTATCTGAGAGCTATTTCTATCAGAGATGAGATCAATAAAAGAAAATAGAATTACCATTAAGAGATAAAATGATGACTATGATATTTATTTCTTCTCACTCAAATCAATCATAGTTAGATGATCAGTTTCCCAAATGCAAAAATTAATCTTGGATTAAATATCATTCGCAAACGTGAAGATGGTTATCATGATTTGGAGACTTTATTTTATCCTATTATGATCAAAGATGTATTAGAGATTGTTCAAAATAATACGGATTGCAGTATATCCAAAATAAACAGCAGCGAATTAAATTTAGAGTTTTCTTGTACCGGATTGCTAATTAATATTGATACATCAAATAATCTTTGTGCAAAAGCCTATGATTTTTTAAAGAAAGATTTCCCTTCGCTTCCATCTGTTAAAATGCATTTACATAAAAATATTCCTATGGGCGCAGGATTAGGCGGTGGCAGTGCAGATGGCGCATTTACTTTGAAACTATTGAATAAAAAGTTTCATCTTGGTTTATCAAAAGAACAACTTATTAATTACGCTTTACAATTAGGAAGTGATTGTCCTTTTTTTATTTTGAATGAGCCATGTTTTGCAACTTCAAGAGGTGAAGTGATGGAAAATATTTCAATTGATCTTTCTGCTTATCAATTTATCATTGTTAATCCGGATATTCATATTTCAACTGCATGGGCATTTAAAAATATTATTCCATCTATTCCAAAAAAATCAATTAAAGAAATCATTCAACAACCAATTTCAGCATGGAAAAATGAATTAATAAATGATTTTGAAATAGCAGTGATAAAGGAATATCCTGTTATTAGTGAAATTAAAGAACAACTTTACAATGCAGGTGCAGTCTATGTTTCAATGAGTGGCAGCGGTAGTTCTATTTTTGCCATCATCAATAAGGATAATAAATTTAAAAATAATTTTCCGGAAAATTATTTTGTATTTACAATTTAAGATGTTTGCCACATCTTCAAAAACAATATCTTCAACGTAATGAAACTATTGCTTAAACCGTTACAATTTATTTATTGCATTTATGCATTTATTGTTTTTGTAGCAATTATGTTTTTAGTTTTGCCATTTGTTTTGGTTGCTTCTGCATTTGGAATTAAAGGGGGCAATTTTATTTACCGTTTATGTGACTTTTGGGCAAGTACTTTTTTCTTTTTCGTTGGCATTCATGTTGAAAATATTTTTGAAGCACCCCATAACAGAGAACAACAATATATTTTTGTTGCCAATCATATTTCATACTTAGATATTCCGCCAATTGTTATTACCATGCAACAACCTATTCGTGTTTTAGGTAAATACGAAATGATAAAAGTACCTGTATTCGGGTGGATATACAGAGCTGCAGTGATTTTGGTTGACAGAAGGGATGCCGACAGAAGATCAAGAAGTGTAAGAGCATTAAAAGCAGCAATAAGTCATGGTATTTCTATTTTTATATTTCCCGAAGGCACATTCAATGAAACAGGAAATACATTAAAAGAATTTTATGATGGCGCATTCAGAATTGCCATTGAAACACAAACTCCTATTAAGCCTTTACTTTTCCTTGATACATTAAAGCGATTACATTATAAAAGTATTTTCTCACTCACACCGGGTATATGCAGAGTAGTTTATTTAGATGAAGTTCCTGTAAAAGGTTTTACCATGAAAGATGTTCAAGAATTAAAACAACATGTGTTTCAATTGATGGAAGATGGATTGAAAAGATACAATTCCACTAAATAATTATTATAATTTAAAGACTGTTATTAATGTATTTTAGCAGTCAACATTTGCATGAGTCAAGAAAATAAAAATACACTATTTAATAATTCTGCTTTAGCAGATGGAACTTTTTATTGCGAAGTAATTATTCCATTGGCATTGCCTGTTACTTATACTTGGTTTATTCCAAAACATTTAGAAGATGCAGCAAAAATTGGGACACGTGTTGAAGTTCAATTGCGGAATAAAAAATATGCAGGCATTATAAAATCTGTTCATCAACAAAAACCATTATTGTTTGAACCGAAAGAATTACTGAATGTTTTGGATGATGAACCATTGGT
>CAILAF010000463.1 GCA_903832075.1 uncultured Chitinophagaceae bacterium | reverse complement strand
GGCATTACCAATGCAACTATACTTGTACTCGTATTGGATACAATTATTGAAGTAACCCCTCCAATACTTACTGATGTTGCATTACTTAAATTTGTTCCAGAAATTGTTACCAATGTGCCGGGCACACCGGTAGCCGGACTAAAACTAGTAACAATTGGTTGCGAAGAACTAATTAATGTTGAAAAACAAAAAAGTGAAATAAATAAATAGGAAAGTATAATTCTACTCATCGCAATTAATTAGGTGTCAAATTATCACGAATTTATAGTTACATTAAAAATCCGCAACTACACACTTAATGTAGTTTTCTATTATGGTAAAAGTTCGTAGCGGGAATTAATTTGTAAAATAGAGTAGATGTTTTTTACATGATATCTAACCGTATCGACAGTAATAAAAAGTTTTTCAGCTATCATCTTATAACTCATACCGGCAACAATTAATTCTAATATTTCTTTTTGTCGTTCATTTAAGTTTTCAAAATTATGAATTCGACGTGGGGATGATTGCTTTCTAAAAAGCTGAAGAGCTTTAGCTGCAACTGCCGGAGTCATAGGAGCACCACCTTGGCTTACCTCTTTAATTGCTTCTAATATTTTAACGGGGGGAGATTTTTTTAATATATAACCATTTGCCCCAGCTAATATGGAATTAAAAATTTTTTCTTCATCCTCAAAAACTGTTTGAATAATGATATGTATTTCAGGGAAGCTTTCCTTAACCAATCTTGTAGCATCAATGCCACTTAATCCCGGCATATCCAAATCCATTAAAATAACGTCCGGCGTACTTTTCCTAACTTTATTCAATACATCGTTTGCAGAATCAAACACTCCGGTACAGGAAAACCCTTGTGTTCCATTAATTAATTGACTAAACCCATCTCTTAAAAGATAATTGTCTTCGAAAATCGCTACGCGAACAATTTTATCCATACTCAAAAATCGAAATTCTTTACTAAAAATACACTACACTTTTGTGTAGTGTTTTCGCAATAAAAATAAAACACTGATCTTGGTACCTGCGTTAATTACACTTTTAATTTCTACAATTGCACTAATTTCTTTTGCCCTGCGAGTAATATTTTCAATACCGTTACCTTGATTTTTTAAATCTCCTGAATCAAAACCTTTGCCATCATCAACAATACTTATTTTTAAATACTGATCACTTTTTTCAAATGATACAGTTATATTTTTTGCTGAAGAATATTTATAGGCGTTAGTAATAGCTTCTTTACAAATCAAATAAATGTTTTTTCTTTCTCTCAGATTCAAGTATAATTTATTAATTGATTCCTCCACATCAAATTTTAAAATAATTTCCTTTCCACTCAATAATTCTGCTGAAAAATATTTCAACCTGTTCAGAACGTTTTGAAAATTATCATTTTTGGGATGAATAGACCAAACTATGTCGCTCATCTGATCTATCATTTCACTCGATGCAGTACCCATTTTTTCCAACAATTGTCTAACCTGAGATAAATCTGTCTCTATTTTGTTTGTTGCAATAGTTGCATAAACTGAGATACTATTTAATGTTGAACCAATATCATCATGCAGATCCTCGGCTATGATAGTACGCATTTTCTCCTGCCGTTTTATTTTCTTTATCTCAGACCATCGCCAATAAAAAATTAGCATTGTTATTAAAAATACAATTGCTAATTTGAAACCAATAGTTTGATAAAATAATGGTTCAACGATAATAATTTTTTCTAAATAGTCTTTAGGATTATTAGAAAACGGAAACTTAACCGTTAAATGATATGCTCCGGGAGTTAATGAATAAATGCTTATTTCTTTTGTGAAATCCAAATTCTCCCATTGATTATTTAACTCTGCTATTCGAAATAAAATAGTTGATTGATTCAATAAATCAGGGTTTGCAAATTTTAAATTTATAGAAGTTTGATTTGGAGATAAGAAAATAGTATCCCTTGAGTTCGCAAAAATATCAATTGAATTCCCACCATTTTTATTAGAAGTCTTAACATACGAGAGAAGTGCTTTTCTAAAAATATTATTCGATGTATTAAGAGTTATGTCATTGATAAAAGTCACACCTGAAAGCCCACCCAGTATTAGATTTCCCTTGCTCTCATTATAAAATATTGCAGAGTGATTAAATTCTTGATTCACATTCTCTGAAATGATATTATCATTATTTATTGGCAACACATTCATCTCCTCTTTAAGCTTTACAAGACTTAAGCCATTACTTGTACCCGCATATAGCTTATCTCCAATACGCAACATTGAATAAACAAAATTATTCATCAACCCATCATTAAATGTTATATTTTTTAATACTTCCCCTTTAAGATTCACTTTAACGATCCCTTTGCCACTAGTTGCTAATAATAAACCATCACTGGTTTCTTGAATAGTATTTATTCGTAAATCTTCAGTTAATGGGAAAATTTTTTTACACTGATTATTTTGTAGATGGTACAGACCATTTTGAGCAGCTAAAAAAATACTACTATTTTTTATCAGTATATCTCTAACAATTCCAATTTTGATAGAATCATTCGTGATACGATGTAAAATAAAAAACGAACTGCTATCAATGATATTAAAAATGCTGTTATAACTACTGCATACCCACTGACCATTATTATTATATAAAGAATAAACATGAAAATTATCGGAAACGGATTTATTTGGCAGCTCAACTATTTTTCCTTCAGCAATATTATATTTTGCCAAACCGGCACCACCTTCTAAGCCTAAAAGCAAATTTTCTTCATTGTACTTTTTAATAGTATAAACAAAATTTTTAGCAATTAATTTAATAGTATCAGCATAACAATCGAAAAAGCCTTCATAACTACCTATTAAAATGTGATTATTAATTTCATAAATACTCCTTACGCTTTTATTCTTAAAATAATTTATTATTTTCTTTTGAAGTGAATTTCCTGCATCTGCTGCATCGTTTTCAGTTAAATAAACTAACCCATGATTAGTTGATAACAAGACCGAATTGTTAATAGAATCATTTATTAATTGAGAACAAATTCTAGTATTATCAGAAAAAATATTTTCGGAAATAGTATATAAACTATTTTTAATGGTATTTTTTTGAAGCATCGCTGGTATAAATACCATTTTGTTATTTGATGTAAATACACAAGCTATATTCGTTTTATTTAAATGCTCAATAAGCTTTAAATCATTCTTGTCAAAAATTGCTACTTCGCCATTGTAATATAAAAACGCAAAATATTTTGCAGTTTCTGTCG
>CAILAF010000462.1 GCA_903832075.1 uncultured Chitinophagaceae bacterium | reverse complement strand
GGGTGCGGCTTTCACAAAAGGTGGAAAGAAAGCAATTGTTGCTGGATATTATTTTCATTGCGAACCCGGACAAGCTTTTGTTGGCGGTGGTTTATGGATGCCCGATGCTGATGTGGTAAAAAAAGTTAGACAGGAAATAGATTATTCCTTTGATGAATTTTCAAAAATCATCAAGAATAAAAAATTTATTGCGCAGTATAAAAGTTTAGAAATAACAGATGAAACTTCTTTAACACGCGAACCAAAGGGTTATGAAAAAAATAATCCTGCCATTCAATTCATAAAATTAAAAAGTTGGTTAGCAATGTCGTCATTAACTGATGCAGAACTCACCGATAAAAATTTAACAAAGAAAATTGTTGCAGCATTTGAAGCATTGCAACCATTGATTGAATTTTTAAACAGAGGGATTGAAGGATAACTCAATCCTTCAAAAAATTGAACGCTTTACCAATCGCATCAATCACATCCGTTGCCAATAAACTTTCTGTTGATTGGTTCTCTAAAGAAAGATCGGCAGCTAATCCATGCAAGTAAACGCCAATCAAAGCAGCATACAATGGTTCATAATTTTGTGCAAGCAAAGAGGTGATCATTCCAGTTAATACATCACCGCTGCCGCCTTTCGCTAATCCTGCATTGCCGGTATTATTGAAATATCCTTTCCCATTTGCAGCGATCAAAGTATAATGCCCTTTTAAAACAATGATGAAAGAATATTGTTGTGATAATACAATTGCTTTATTCAATCTTTCAAATTCATTTTCACAAGCACCAAACAATCTTTCAAATTCTTTGGGATGCGGTGTGATGATTGAACCAGGAGGAATATGTTGTAATAAATTTTTATTTTCGGAAATAATATTCAAAGCATCTGCATCAATTACAATTGGTTTTTTATAATTATTTAAAACTTGCAATACTAATTTTTGTGCATCACTATTTGTTCCTAATCCGGGACCAATACCAATCGTTGAATAATTGTTGAATAAAATTTCTTCGTATCTATTTATCAGCATTGCTTCAGGAAGAAATATATTTAAAGTTGATTGATTTTCTTCTGAAATATCCACAGTTAATAATCCGGCACCGGTACGTAAACATGCTTTTGATGCTAATAATGCAGCACCCATTTTCCCTTTATTTCCAGCAATCAATAATGCATGACCATAATTTCCTTTATGGCTGAAATCCTTTCGTGTATTGATGTTTAAAGTAATCAATTCTTGTGAAATAATTTCAAAAACAGTTTCAATGTTTTTTAAGAATTGCTGATGCAAGCCAATATTCAACACGTGTACTGTTCCAAAATATGATGCATTCTCTCCTATTAAAAAACAAAGTTTTAATGATTGAAATGTAAGCGTATGGTTTGCACGAATAATAGTATTTCCTTTAGAACTTTTATCAATAGATAAACCACTTGGCACATCAATTGAAATAATTTTTGCAGTTGATTGATTGATGTGTTCAACAATTTCTTTACTCAATAATTGTAATGGTCTGTTTAAACCCGAACCATACAAGGCATCAATAACAAGATCATCTTTTTCAATCGCCGGAATAAATTCTGCCGATTGAATAAAATGAATATCGCTAGTGATTTGATGTAAGCGATGAAGATTAATTTGAAAATCATTTGTTCCCAAAGCACCAAATTCCAAAATATACACAATAACATTATAACCTTTTTCGAGCAGCAATCTTGCAATGACCAATCCATCACCTCCATTATTTCCTTTGCCGCAAAATATTTTTATTGATGGATGAATAAAATTATTTTCTGAAATCCAATGCACACAACGTTGTGCCGCCCTTTCCATCAAATCAATTGATGTAACAGGTTCTTGAAGCATCGTAAATGCATCCCATTGTTGAATTTGTTGTGCAGATAAAAGTTTCATTAATACAAAGCTAGTGAAGCTTAACGCATATTTATAAAAAAATAGTCTTCATAATTGAAGACTATTTAATTTTTATTATTAACAATAGTTATAACAATCCATTGCTCAACATATATTCTGCAATTTGAACCGCATTGGTTGCAGCACCTTTACGAAGATTATCACTCACGATCCACATATTTAAAGTTTTAGGTTGTGTATCATCTCTGCGCAATCTTCCTACAAACACTTCATCCTTTTCGTGTGCCCATAATGGCATCGGATATAATTGTGTTGCATCATCGTTTTGTACAATAACACCTGGTGCAGATGCAAGCAAATCCTTCACTTCATTCAAATCAAATTCATTTTCAAATTCAACATTCACACTTTCACTATGTCCGCCAACAACAGGAATACGAACAGTTGTAGCAGTTACTCGAATATTATCATCTTGCATGATCTTACAAGTTTCTTTCACCATTTTAATTTCTTCTTTAGTGTATCCATTATCCAGAAAAACATCTATCTGCGGAATAACATTCAGATCAATTTGATATTTGTATGCCATTGGATATTCTTCAGTACTTCCTTTTTCTGCTTTTGCTCTTTCAGCAAATAATTGATCCACTGCTTTTTTACCTGTACCTGTTACACTTTGATAAGTGCTTACCACTACTCTTTTAATTGTATATTTTTTATGCAATGGTTGCAATGCTACAACCATTTGAATGGTTGAACAATTTGGATTAGCAATGATAAAATCATTTTCAGTTAATACATCTGCATTCACTTCGGGAACAACTAATTTTTTTGTTGCATCCATTCGCCATGCAGATGAATTATCAATCACTTTAATTCCTGCTAAAGCAAATTGCGGAGCCCATTCCAATGATGTGCCGCCACCTGCCGAAAATATTGCTACGGCTGGCTTTGCTGCAATTCCATCAGCCATGCTTACCACCTTATATTTCTTTCCTTTAAATTCTACTTCTTTACCAACTGATCTTTCAGATGCAACAGGAATTAATTCGGTTACAGGAAAATTTCTTTCTGCTAATACTTGCAACATTTTGGAACCTACTAAACCTGTAGCTCCAACTACGGCTACTTTCATTTTGTTTTGTTTTAATGATGAAATAAAAATAAAACAGTCTTCTCGTTTTTTTGAGAAGACTGTTCACTT
>CAILAF010000461.1 GCA_903832075.1 uncultured Chitinophagaceae bacterium | reverse complement strand
CGGTTTCTTTACAAAATAATGGGCATGAAATTGTTGGATGCGATAATTTAATTGGCGGTGATTTAGAGAATTTATCAAAAGATATTGAATTTTATCAATACGATTGTTGCGATTTTGATAAAATGAGTTCAATAATAAAAAATGTTGAAATTGTATATCATTTGGCATTTTATCCCCATGAAGGTTTGTCAGTATTTTCACCATCATTAGTTACTAATAGTGTATTGGGTGCGTCGTCTTCTGTTTTTTCAGCAGCCATAAAAAATGGATGTAAGAGAATAGTATTTGCATCAAGTATGGCACGTTATGGTACAAATGTTACTCCGTTTAAGGAATCATTGCCACCATTACCGCAGGATCCATATGGTATAGCGAAGGTAGCGGCAGAAGATGTTGGTAGAATATTGTGCAATGTTCATGGAGTAGAATGGACCGTTGCTGTTCCTCATAATATCTATGGTAAAAATCAAAAATATAATGATTTTGCAAGAAATGTTTTGGGAATTTTTATCAATCTTATGCTTCAAGGTCGTCAGCCATATGTTTATGGTGACGGAAGTCAAACAAGATGTTTTACCAGCGTTGAAGATGCAGTATCTCCATTAATTAAAATGGGTTATCAAGATAATGTTTTAAATAAGACAATTAATATTGGACCAGATACTGAATTTATTACAATATTAGAAGTTGCGAAACTTGTTGCAGAATTAATAGGCATTCCATTTGAACCAAATTTCATGCCCGGTAGACCGCAAGAAGTCCATCATGCGGTATGTAGTTCTAATTTGGCTCGTGAATTATTAAATTATGAAAAAACTGTTACATTACGTCAAGGTTTATTAAATATGATTGTATATGTATAATCTCGCGGAATTAAAGAATTTACATATCATTTACCTATTGAAATTCCGTCAGAAAAATGTCCAAAAACTTGGTCAAAGAAATTATTTTAAAAAGGGAATTAAAATGCATAATACTGCTTATCAATCTGGAAATATGTTTTTTAGCAATTATTGTAAAAATGTTAAATCAATTTTAGATGTTGGTTCATATAATATGAATGGTACATTAAGAGATTTTTGCCCAGATGGAGCTGTTTATACTGGTGTTGATTTAAGTGATGGTCCAGGAGTGGATATTGCTATTGAAAACAGTTATAACCTTCCATTTCCAGATAATAATTTTGATATAGTCGTAAGTTCATCGTGTTTTGAACATGATTCGTTTTTTTGGGTTACGTTTTTGGAAATGATGAGAGTGATAAAAAATGATGGGTATGCTTATATTAGTGCTCCATCAAATGGTGTTTTTCATTATCATCCTTATGATTGTTGGCGTTTTTATCCAGATGCCGGGATTTCATTAGAGAAATGGGCATGTTATAATTCAATGCCAGTTAAACTTATTGAATCTTTTATAATTCCGCAATTTAATGATCAATGGTCTGATTATGTTATGATATTTAGAAAAGGGAATAATTTATCAACTGATGTGAATTTTTTATGTAACATGATTAATGGTGCATACAATATTAGAAAAATAGGGAATGATAAAATAATAAATCCCAAATCATATACAGAAGATCAAGAAAAATTAAAAAAAGGAATTTAAAATGTCTGTAACTTTATGTGCTGTTGATACTGCCCATCATGAATTAACTAAACGTGCGTTAGAAAGATCAT
>CAILAF010000460.1 GCA_903832075.1 uncultured Chitinophagaceae bacterium | reverse complement strand
GCCAACATTCTGCGAAGCAAACTTCGTTCACCGCTTGTTTGCTCCGACACCGATTTCAATATCGCAATGGAAATGGTGAAAGTGCTGGTTCAACATGCTGCGCATGTTTTCCAACAACTCCCAACCGATACAGCCGCCAAAGTTCAACCAAATCAAAAACAACAGTTTCTGAATATGCTCCCGGTAGAGTTCGACCGCCAAACATATTTATCGGTTGCCGAGAAATTGAAGATACCTGCCAAAACTGCCGAGAAGCAAATTGCACGCTTCGCTAAAACAGGATTAATCAACCATTTTGCTCAAAACAAATATCGCAAAACCTCATGATTCCATTTAAAAACAATCTTTTCCCCATTTCTCATAAATGGAGAATTTGGGTATATAGAGGAAACGGCGTAATAAGATGTCCAATGTCTCACATTTCCCCACTTTCCCCACTTTCCTAATCAATGTAATTCAATATAAACAAAGGCGAAAATTAAATGAAAACCACCGAACAAAACAAAATCAAACTTCGTAAAATGGAACTTGACCAAAAATACATTATACGAAAACTCGTAGAAATATCCAAAAATAGTCCTATCATTTTCAGCAATCTTAGAAAGTTCAAATCAAAATGTAAAACGAATTACAAGTACAGAATTTTCACCCACGAAAAGCATTTATTCAAATTGCTAAAGATAAACCAACGTACACTTCGTTTGTTGCGGGATGAAGAATACATAAGATATTCCGAATTATTTGGGATTTCAATTTACGTTTTATCAGACATTTACAATTTTCTAAGAGCCAATAATAAATATCAGAAAAGAAAATCAGGTTAAAACGATTTTTATTTTTATACTTTTAGCAGTGATGTTAAAGTAAATGCTTATTTTTGTAAATAGTTAAGGAGAATAATTTCTACAAATTCGCCAAGGTCGAACTTAAAAACCAAAAAACATCTTATACAAATGAAGGACTTAACAAATTCAAACATAGAACGACAAAATATCCTCAACAATAAATTCGCATTGAAGGGTATTCAAGAGTACATTGGTTTAACAGGCATGTACTTCGAAGGTGAGTATAAGTTTACAAAAGAAATGTTGGTTGAATTTTTCGAAGTTGACATATCCACGATTAACAGATATTTGGCAACCTACGAAGAGGAGCTAAAACACAATGGATACATTTTAAGTAAGGGTAAACAGCTGAAAGAATTCAAGTTACAATTTGGTCATCTCATTAATAAGACGACCAAAACCACAGCTTTAGGATTATTCAATTTTCGTTCTTTTCTTAATCTTGCCATGCTGCTCAAGGAGAGTGCAAATGCTCAATTGCTTCGAAGTAAAATGCTTGATATCGTTATAGATACAATTAATAATAGAACCGGTGGTGGTACCAAGTTTATCAACAGAAAAGATGCAAATTACTTCCCTGCTGCATTACAGGAAAGCAATTATCGCAAAGATTTCACTTCTGCTCTAAGTAGATATGTAAACATGGGAAACTATAAATACTCTCTATTTACAGATAAAATATACCAATGTATTTTTAAGGAGAATGCGAAAGAGTACAAACAAATTCTTAAACTTGCCGAAAGTGATAATGTACGTGAAACAATGTATGCTGAAGTGCTCAACAGTATTGCTTCATTTGAAACTGGTTTGGCTTTTGAGTTAGAACAAAAAAGCAGCTCACTTGGGCGTATGCTCGAACCTGTTGAAGTAGATCAGATATTCCATGAGTTTTCTAAACACCCTCAACAACGCCCTTATATTGATGATGCTCGTATCAAAATGGCTTCTCGTGACTTACATTTTAGAGATGCCTTACATATTAAATTAGAAGAATACATTCAATCTGTTTCACCAGTTGATTTTGAACGATTCCTGGGTGAACAAAGCGTTATTTTCGATGAACAGCTGAAAGAAGCTGAAGAAGTTATGAAACGCCTAAAACAGAGTGAGTAATGGACTGCATATATTTTAAAAGCATAAATGAAATTATAGCTATTCACAAAAAAACGGTGGCTGTCAGTGGTGG
>CAILAF010000459.1 GCA_903832075.1 uncultured Chitinophagaceae bacterium | reverse complement strand
TTGGTTATTCAACATAACATCTCATTCCTTAACTTAACAACATTGCTAGAAGGGGAGTTTTGATTACTCCCAACTTGAAAAATAAAATCTTTCAAGTTTCCTTTAAATAAAGAAATATACTTTTGAAATAAATTATTTATTAGTGACGATAGAACAATTGTACCAGATATATAAACTTCATCCAGCTATTCAAACTGATACGAGAAAGTTGAAAGAAGGCGATATTTTTTTTGCATTGAAAGGACCAAACTTCAATGGTAATTTATTTGCAACAAAAGCATTGGAATCAGGTGCTGCTTATGCAGTGATTGATGAAGACATTAATTCAACTAATGAAAAACTAATTAAAGTTGATGATGCTTTAGAAACTTTACAGCAATTAGCAAAATACCATCGTCAACAATTAAACATTCCATTTATTGCCATTACCGGCAGCAATGGAAAAACAACAACCAAAGAATTGCTGCATGCCGTTTTATCATCGCATTATAAAACATACACAACACAAGGCAACCTCAATAATCATATTGGTGTACCAATGACAATTTTAAATGTTAGAGATGATGCAGACTTTGCTGTTATAGAAATGGGCGCCAATCATCCAAAAGAAATTGCAGGTTATTGTATGTACACATTACCAACACATGGCATCATTACTAATTGCGGTAAAGCACACTTAGAAGGTTTTGGAAATGAAGAAGGCGTGAGAAAAGCAAAAGGCGAACTGTTTGATTTTTTACGCTCAAATAATGGCACAGCATTTATTTATAACGATTATGATTATTTACAAACCATGAGCAAGGGCATTGAAAATATTTTTAGTTATGGAACAACAAATGCCGATGTTACAGGAACAGTAAAAACCAATGATCCATTTTTAGAAATATCCATCAGCAAAGGATTAAATATAAAAGCAATTCAAACAAAATTAGTTGGTGAATATAATTTACCGAATATTTTATGTGCCATTGCTGTTGGAAAATATTTTAATGTACCCGAAGAAAAAATAAAGACTGCCATTGAAAATTATATTCCATCTAACAGTCGTTCGCAGATGATAGAATTAGGCAACAATAAAATAATTCTCGATGCTTACAATGCTAATCCATCGAGTATGAAATTAGCGATTGAGAATTTTGCAAAACTTGGTGTTAATAATAAAATTTTATTATTAGGCGGCATGATGGAATTGGGAAATGAAAGCATTAAAGAACATGAAGCATTAATTGAATTGATCAAAAAATATTCTTGGAACCAGGTTGTGTTGGTGGGTGGTGATTTTAAAATAATAAAACATCCTTTTTTATTTTTCAATAAATCGGAAGACGCAAAAGAATGGTTTGCACAACAAAATTTCGAGCATAGCTATTTTTTAATTAAAGGATCGAGAAGTATGATGATGGAAAAAATAATTATGTGAGAGAGGCTGCGAGCTAAAATAAAATGCTGGATGTTGTTGGTCGGCGACCAACAATGGCATCTCATAACAGAAGTTGTGAGACATGAGTTTTGAGATGTGAGATGTGAGTTAAAAAAATGCTGCAATGCACTGCCGCCATGAAAACGGAACTTTGAACCGAGCGTGGCAACAGGCGATGCCACAACTACTTCAGCCGGTAACAAAAAAAATAAAAACAATTTAGTTTCTGTAATTACCTTGCAAGTAATATGAGCAAAGATCATCATTCAACTTCTAATTATTTATTTAGTGTTTTAGCGAATAAATGTCCGCGATGCCGTACAGGTTATATTTTTAAAAGTAAAAATGCTTATGATCTAAATAATAATACTGCAATGGTGGAGCATTGCCCGGTATGCCATCAGCGCACCGAAATTGAAGTTGGTTTTTATTATGGTACCGGTTATGTGAGTTATGCTTTATCGATTGCTTTTTTAGTTACCACATTTGTTGCATGGTGGGTTTTAATTGGCATGTCGTTTTCGATTGATGATAACAGAATTTTTTACTGGATGGGCAGCAGCGTTGTTTTATTAATAATGGTGCAACCATTGATCATGCGTTTATCGAGAACGCTTTGGTTAAGTTGGTTTGTGAAATATGATCCAAATTGGGAAAAACATGAGCCTGAAATTCCGGAAAGAATTGTACCCGAACATATGGGAAACTGGTAAATTAATTTGCGGCTACTTTCACACCTTCCATTTTTCTTTCTTTTACTTCATCAGATTTTTTAATAAATTTTGATTTGATCATCACACTTGC
>CAILAF010000458.1 GCA_903832075.1 uncultured Chitinophagaceae bacterium | reverse complement strand
GTTTTGAATTTAGTAAACCTTTTATTATTGGTCAATTTTATCTTTGGATTTTTCTGGAATGAAGGTGGAATATTATTTAATGAAATGTTTAGAACAGATCCATTAATTGTTACAGAAAAAAGTATTCTTAATCTTGGTACATACATAATTTCCTTGCAATCCTATTCTTGGCTAAAGAATCATAAGCATGTGTTAGAATTTTATATGCTTTTGCTTTCTACATTACTTGGAATGTTTTTTATGATTTCAGCAGGTAATTTACTTATGTTTTATTTAGGATTAGAATTATCAAGTATACCATTAGCTGCTATTGCAAATTTTGATTTAGAAAAAAGAAAATCATCTGAGGCTGCATTTAAGTTTATTATTTCTTCTGCATTTTCATCAGGAATATTATTGTTTGGTATTTCATTAATCTTTGGAACTACAGGAACAATAGTATTTACAGAGATTACTAAGCAACTTAATGGAAGTCCTTTACAAACATTTGCACTTATTTTATTGATTGCAGGATTTGGTTTTAAAATTTCTGCTGTACCATTTCATTTATGGACAGCCGATGTTTATGAAGGTGCCCCGGTAGCAGTTACTTCTTATTTATCTGTTATTTCTAAAGGTGCAGTATTGTTTGTTTTTGTTTCAGTGTTGTATGAAGTTTTTAAACCTTTAGCTGGAATTTGGTATAATATCTTATTTCTATTATCAATACTTACAATGATTGTAGGTAATCTTTTTGCCATTCGTCAGAATAATTTAAAACGATTCCTTGCCTTTTCATCAATTGCTCAGGTTGGGTTTATATTAATTGGTATTTCAGGCATTTCACAAACAGGTGCTGCATCAGTCGTTTATTTTGTATTGATATATGTATTCTCAAATCTCGGTGCATTTGGTGTAATTAGTTTAGTAAGCGCTTTGACCGGAAAAGAAAATATTGAAGATTATAAAGCATTTTACAAAACCAATAAGTTATTATCATGGGTTTTAGCAATTTCTTTATTTTCATTAGCAGGTATACCGCCAACAGCAGGGTTCTTTGGTAAATTCTTTTTATTAATGGCAGGAGCAGCACAAGGATATTATTTACTAATTATAATTGCTGCACTGAACATGATTGTTTCTTTATATTACTATTTGAAAGTAATTAAAGCAATTTTCATGGATTCGAATGAAACACCAATTGAAAAATTAGTGATACCTGCTTATCCAAAATTAGCTTTATTTATTTGTGTTGCAGGTATTGTATTAACAGGATTGATGAGTTATGTATATGAATATATTTTCTCATTAATTAATTGATTTTAACTTTTAACTTATTATGGCAATTAATCAAAATCATATTGTTGAAGAATTTAATGGAATGAAATGTGCCATTGTAGAAAAAAATGTTTCAAAAGAACGAGTTGATTTTTTACAACAACTATTACAGTTCAATAAATATAATGTAGTTATTGCAACATCACCTGCACCGAAAGCAGCACCAGCAAAACCCTTGGCAGAAGGGGAAGTGGCTCCACCTGCTCCTGAAACATTTTCTGTAGGAGTAACTGATTTAACGTTTAATTCTATCAATGCCATTTTTGGAAGACTATTACATACACCCGATGGGCATGTTGTTACATTAGCTTATTGGCATCAAAGAGAATCAGTTTCACACGATGAAATACCTTATTACGAGGATATATAGTTTGATACTATTTAAAGAATATCTTATAAATAAAAAGGAATCCAAATGGATTCCTTTTTTCATTAACACTATATGCTATCGTTAAAGACCTTTCAATGTTACTAAGCGATCCCATTTTGTTTGTCTCGCTGCTTCTGCCTGATGTAAAAACTCTTCAGCCAATTCAGGATTTTTTGCTTTGATCACTTTAAATCTGTTTTCATGATACATGAAAT
>CAILAF010000457.1 GCA_903832075.1 uncultured Chitinophagaceae bacterium | reverse complement strand
TCTTGTTTTATAAATAATACCCTGTTAAGAATAACAGGGTATTGTTAAAACTTAATGCCATGAAATAATTACCCCCAAGAAATTATAAATCGCATTTAAATTTCTGATGTAAACATATATTGGTTTTCCGTTTGCTGCAATAGGTGTTTTCACGGTATTTAGGGAGGGTGTTTTCCTCACCAATAAATGAGGAAAACACTGTTTGCAAATTCAAATTATTTTTTCAACCTTGTATGCTTAAATTCTTTAACCTTTAAAAACATCAATATGAAAAAAAACTATTCACTGATTTTCTCGTTAGCCTGCTTGATTATTATAAGTTGCAATAGTACAAATCAAACTCCAACACAAACTGAGGTTAAGAATAATAATCAATTAGCAATTACGAAAGAAGATTCTGCATTTTTAACAAGTTGGAATTCTTTTAAGAATAATCAATTAACTTTAAAAGGAGGTTCAAGCTTTAATAAGCCTGTAGATTCTTTGCTAGCAGAAGAATGCGTAACCGCTTATTATACTAAAATGAAAAATTTAAAAAGTGGATGGGACACAGTTAAAAGCAACCCCAAATTAACTTTGAGTGTTGGATTTAATTTTTCTATTTTTCAAAATTGGCTATCAACTATAACTGGTCAGCCCGATGAAATAAAAGTTCGTTTTGGTATTTACACTGAGAATTTTATTAAATCATTGGATCCGCAACATCCAGAAAAAATTGGCAGACTAACTGTATTTCTTTGGCCGTATAAAAATGGAGTACCATTGCCAAAAAGTAAAACAGGAGGAGCTACAAGTGATCCTTTCAACTTAGGCGATATGATTCCTTAAAATAAATTATAACTATGCAATGGATTTTTTATATCACCCCCCTTATTGAATTAATTTGTTTTATTCTCTCACTTATTTATCTAAACAATAAAAAAGTTGGGTGGTATAGAAGTTTTATTTGGTTGCTTTTATTTACTGTTATTGCAGAAAATACAGGATGGGCTGTTTACTTTTATTTTCATGCCAATAATCATTGGGTGTATAATACTTTTTTACCAATAGAATCATTTTTCATTGCATGGATATTGTATAAAATTTGTCAACCTCATTTTAACAGCAAGCCCATCATCATTACTGGGCTTGCTGCTTTCGGCATTTCCTATTTAATAGAAAGTGTAAAAACAAATTTTACAGATTATAGTATGGTAGCCAATATCTTATTTTCTATTTGCGCCATTATTGTTTGTTGCATGTATTATTATTATTTGCTGAAAGAAGAAAATAATATTGTGGTGTATAAACATGCGCCCTTTTGGATTGTAACAGGTATATTCCTGTTTTACTTTGTTGCTACTTCTTCTAATTTGTTCTTTAAATATTTGGTGGAAATCAATAAAACTAAATTAGTTCCAATTCGCTTTACTATATTTCTTATTCTTAATCTAACTTTATACGGTACTTGGAGTTACGCTTTTAAATGCCAATACAAGAAAACAATATCGTCCTAATCATTGTCATTATTACTATTATTTTTTTAGTGGCAGCACTTTTCATGCTTTTTTATGTCGTTATTTTTATAGAACGCAAAAAAAGACATGTTGAGGAAAAACAAAAAATGCAGCAATCATTCGAACAATTACTCAATCAATCTCAATTAGAAATTCAGGAACAAACATTTAATGAAATCAGTCAGGAAATTCATGATAATGTTGGACAGATTTTAAGCTTGGCAAAAGTGCAATTGAATATTGTTGAAGAACAATTACAAGATGCGCCTGTTCTTTTAAAAGAATCGAAAAATAATATCAGCCGAGCTATGACCGATTTAAGAGACATTGCAAAAAGTTTAAGCACCGACAGAATAGAAAAATTAAGTTTGATACAAGCTATTACGCAAGAAACAGAGCAATTAAACAAAACAAATACTTTTATTTGTTCGCTTGAAATGAAAGGTGAAGAGAGAAATTTAGATGCCAAGAAAAAATTAATTGCATTCAGAATTATTCAGGAATCATTGAACAATGTTTTAAAACATGCTAACGCAACTGAAATAAAAATTGTATTTGATTATACTAAAGAAAATTTAATAATCACTGTTAAGGATAACGGCAAAGGAGTGAATATAGCAACAGCAAAAAATTCCGGCTTGGGATTACAAAATATTATTAAACGAACTGCATTAATAGGCGGTATAGCCACTATTAACAGCGAATCAAATAAAGGAACCATCATTACTTTAAACATTCCTTATGCCTGATAAAAAGAAAATTGTTATTATAGATGACCATGCCATGTTTAGAAAAGGTTTGTGCATGTTAGTGAATTTATTCTCTCAATTCAAAGTTCACTTTGATGCAGAGCATGGTAAAGATTTTATAACCAAACTCAATAAAGATGATTTACCCGATATTGTTTTATTAGATATAAATATGCCCGAAATGGATGGCTATGATACAGCTCTTTGGATAAAAAATAATTATCCCGAAATAAAAATTCTTGCCTTAAGTACTATGGATGCAGATACATCAATTATTAAAATGATTAAATGCGGCGCGAAAGGATATATTTTAAAAGATGCAGAACCCGAAGAATTGAAATTAGCTTTTAATGAAGTATTAACGAAAGGATTTTTTTTTAATGAATTGGTTTCAAAAAAAATATTACACTCTATTAATTTATTGGTTGATGAAGATAGTTCAGTAAATAAATTGTTGAAACTAAGTGAAAGAGAAATTGAGTTTTTAAAATTGATATGCAGCGAAAAAAGTTATCATCAAATCGCTAAAGAAATGTTTGTGAGCGAAAGAACCATTGATGGTTATAGAGATTCATTATT
>CAILAF010000456.1 GCA_903832075.1 uncultured Chitinophagaceae bacterium | reverse complement strand
TTTTCTTTTTTGAATGCCATATCCTGTTACGATTTTGATTTGAAGATGATCATCTTTTATTTCCTTTATCTGGCTTCCATTGCATAGCGTACTTGTACATTCTTAGCGCATAAAGCAGTAAGACAAGCTGCAGTCTAACCTAAACAGTAAAATAAAAGGGATACAATACTTCAAAATTGTTAAGTCGGCAAAGGTAAGGATAGCAATTCATTTGAAAAAATGGAAGTTTTACTCCGTTTTTCCACTCTAAAATGATCTTTTTTTAATGAAAGAAAGGGATCTTTTTTAGTTTTCTTCTTCTGACCTCCTTCGGGACTGCTTCTGGACTGGTTCTGGATTATGGGCAAAAATTCAAAACGAGAGCAAAATGAATTAGGAAGCAGATAATTTAATGATATGAGAATATATACATAATCATATTAAAAAATCAGATTCCAGTATAACTCCAAATAGAAAGTGGTCAAGCATTATCACATCATCAGATCATCATATTATCAAATCATCACCGCTTCTTTCCTCTTTTGCCTTCTGTAAAACGTTTTCTTCTTATTTCCTGAACAGGAACACGCAGAATTTTACTTTCTAACCAAGCAATAATATCTAAATACATGAATGAACGGCTTTCTAAATTGCTATTTTCTAACTTTTCTAATTTCTCTTTTAAAGCTTTGAAAGCAGGAATGATTTTTTGCGGTGATAAGGAAAAAGATTTTCTGATAAATTTAAATATCTCTTCTTCCACAATAGATAGGTTTTTCATCTTTGAAAGAAAACGATATACAGATTTAATCAGATGCTCCATCAACTCATAATTACCCAATTCGTAATGTGCAATTAAATGTAATAGTCTTGCATAACATTGCAGATCGGTTCTCAGATCAACTTTCCAGTTAATTATTTTATTTAAATAATCAATGGCTTTTTCATTATCGCCGCTGCCAAAATATAAACAGGCTATCTTATAATAAAACACTAATACTCGATGACGATCTAAATGCAATTTATATTCCTCTAATTTTTCTTCCACATAGGGTATCAGCTTCAAACCCTCACTGAACGTGCCTTCCAGAAAATGCTTATTTATTTTAGCAATATGCAAATACACAAATGTTTGAATGCGCACATTGGCATTCATGGTGCCTGCATAAGAATTAGAGAAGGTTTCGAATTGATGTAATGCATCATTGAATTTTTCGTAATTATTCAAATCAAAATGTGCACTGATCAAATTATGCATGCCCTTGATATACTGACCTGTTTCAACTGTTTTCATGTTTTCAAACTCATCAAACAGATCAACCCATTTTTGTGTGTAACGATAATACATTAACAGATCCTGCAGAATAAATCCATACCAGCAAAAAGACTGATAGAGATATAATTTTTCATAAAAATTCAAATCATCAATATTGTATTCTGGCAAATTTGTTTCAAAGAAAATTCTTACGGCATGTTCATCTTTCGAATCTCTGGCATGTCCGTGTTTAATATACCAACCATATAATTCCAATGATAAATTAGACAGTTTACCAATTAATGAAAGATGAATATTTATTTGATTGGATTCTTTACTCAGTTCCTCTGCCCTGTTCTCAATACTTCTGGTAATATGTAAGGCTTCTATCTTTTTTTCAAATTGATTAGCCTGTAACTGAAAAGAAATTTGTTGTTGCTGCGCTGCCGTTTCTTTCAGCTTATCCAATATTTTTAAACTCTGCAAATACAATCCTTTGTTATATAAAATTCTTGCATGATCTAATTGTTCGTGCAACAGAATATCAATATTGTCTTTGTCTTCTATCAAACGCAAACTTGCCAATATCTGTTTATATAAATGCGCTTTGATATTGGATAATTGCTGTTTTTTTATGGAAGGATTTTTTTTCAATATGATATCCTCATCATATAGATCCATCTTATCCAATGCATCAAATAATTGAATGATTTTTAATTCTTCATTGCCGGAATTACGTTGTGCATACAACTTAAAATTGCGCTTTTCGCTCTTTTCAAGCGACTTGATCAATTGAAAAACAGTATCTGTACTTCGATTGGGCATCGTAATTTTATTTTATAAAATCCTTATCTGCAAAGGGTTTTAGCTGTTCAAAGTCCATTTATACAGCGTAAAATGAATACAATTATGTACCATTTACTAAAAAAGGTATGAATACTTTCATACGCTGATCAGTTGCTGGCTAAATTATTATGACTCGATAAAATTAGCCAACCTGTTCATTTATCATCAATAAAATTTTCTTATGAGCTCAAATAAAGTTAACATTTTCGACACTACACTTCGTGATGGCGAACAAGTGCCGGGTTGTAAATTAAATACAAAAGAAAAAATTGAATTGGCTTTGGCATTGGAAGATTTAGGTGTTGATATTATTGAAGCAGGTTTTCCTATTTCTTCTCCCGGAGATTTTGAATCAGTAGAAAAAATTTCAAAAGTTATTAAGAATGCTTCGGTATGCGGATTAAGTCGTGCTGTATTGAATGATATTGAAGTAGCGGCGGCGGCATTAAAATATGCAAAGCATCCGCGTATTCATACAGGCATTGGTACATCTGATTATCATATCAAAGGAAAATTCAATTCTAACAGAGAAGATATTTTACTACGTGCTGTTCAATGTGTAAAATGGGCAAAGAATTTTGTGGATGATGTTGAATTTTATGCCGAAGATGCCGGCCGTACAGATAATGAATATTTAGCAAGAGTTATTGAAGCAGTTATTAAAGCCGGTGCAACAGTGGTGAATATTCCTGATACAACAGGTTATTGTTTGCCTAATCAATACGGAGAAAAAATTGCTTACTTAATGAACAATGTTTCAAATATTGATAAAGCAATTATTTCCTGTCATTGCCATAATGATTTAGGTTTAGCCACTGCTAATTCAATTGAAGGAGTAATTAATGGTGCTCGTCAAATTGAATGCACTATTAATGGTTTGGGCGAAAGGGCCGGCAATACTTCATTGGAAGAAGTAGTGATGGTGTTAAAGCAACATAAAGATTTAGGATTTTATACAAACGTTAATACGAAAGAATTAAATCCAATGAGCCGCCGTGTTAGTGATGTGATGCGTATGCCTGTTCAACCTAACAAAGCCATTGTTGGTGCAAATGCATTCTCTCATTCATCAGGTATCCATCAGGATGGATTTTTAAAAAGTGCCATTACTTATGAGATCATTGATCCTGTTGAAGTAGGCGCTGATACAAGTAAAATTGTTTTAACAGCAAGAAGCGGAAGAAGTGCATTGGCATTTCGTTTTAAAAATCTGGGATATGATTTTAACAGGAATGATGTGGATGTGTTGTATGAAAAATTTTTACAGGTAGCAGACAGTAAAAAAGAAGTAGGCGATGCTGATTTGCATCAGTTGGCAAAACAACATGAAACAATAGAAGCTTAAAAATTGACAATTGATAATTGCCAATTGACAATTTAAAAACAATTTATAACTTAACAATGAGCAAAACATTATTCGATAAAATTTGGGAGAAACATATTGTTCAGCAAATTGAAGATGGTCCTTCGGTTTTATACATTGATAAACATTTAATTCACGAAGTAACCAGTCCGCAAGCATTTACAGGATTAAATAAAAGAGGCATCAAAGTTTTTCGTCCTAAACAAATTGTTGCAACTGCCGATCATAATGTTCCTACTATCAATCAACATCTTCCAATAAAAGAGGAATTATCAAGATTACAAGTTGAAGCATTAATAAAAAATTGTGCTGAGCACAAAATAGAATTGTATGGATTGGGGCATCCATATCAAGGCATTGTTCATGTAATCGGCCCCGAACTCGGCATCACACAGCCAGGACTCACGATTGTTTGCGGTGATAGCCACACATCAACCCACGGCGCATTTGGTGCCATTGCATTTGGCATTGGCACCAGCGAAGTGGAAATGGTAATGACCACACAATGTTTATTACAAAGCAAACCAAAGTTGATGCGCATTAATATTGATGGGATATTAAATAAAGGAGTGGTATCGAAAGATATTATTTTATACATCATATCAAAGATTTCTGCAAGCGGTGCAACGGGCTATGCTGTTGAGTTTGCGGGGACTGCCATTAGAAATTTAAGTATGGAAGCAAGAATGACCATTTGCAATATGAGTATTGAAATGGGTGCTCGTTGCGGATTGATTGCGCCGGATGAAACAACATTTAATTATATAAAAGGAAAAGCATTTGCACCGAAAGGAAATGATTGGGATAAAAAATTAAGTTACTGGAAAACTTTATTCAGTGATGTTAATGCAACATTTGATAAAGAAATTTTCATTGATGCCAATGATATTGAACCGATGATTACTTACGGCACAAATCCCGGAATGGGTATTGGCGTTACACAAACCATTCCTTCATTAAATGAAATTGATGCAAAAGAAAAAAACTCTTTCCAAAAATCTTTGCATTATATGGGATTGAATGCCGGAGAAAATATAAAAGGAAAAAAAATTGATTATGTTTTTATTGGCAGTTGCACCAACAGCAGAATTGAAGACCTGAGAATGGTTGCATCATTTGTAAAAGGCAAACAAAAAAGTAAAGATGTGGAAGTGTGGATTGTTCCCGGAAGCAGACAAGTAGAATTGCAAGCACAGGCAGAAGGTATTCATACAATATTTGAACAGGCAGGTTTTCAATTACGCCAACCCGGTTGCAGTGCCTGTTTAGGAATGAATGAAGATAAAATTCCTGCAGGTAAATATTGTGTCAGTACCAGCAACAGAAATTTTGAAGGAAGACAGGGCCCCAATGCAAGAACATTTCTTGCAAGTCCTTTAACAGCAGCAGTTGCAGCGATCACAGGTGAAGTGAGTGATGTGAGAGAATTTTTGAATTAACAATTGATAATTAATAATTGACAATGAGTAAGGCTATTAATATAATTACAAGCACTATCGTTCCGCTTCGCAATGAGAATGTGGATACAGACCAAATTATTCCTGCACGTTTTTTAAAAGCAACAAGCAGAGATGGTTTTGGAAAAAATTTATTTCGCGATTGGCGTTATGAAAACGATAATGAAGCAACACCAAAAAAAGATTTTGTTTTAAACAATCCAACCTACAAAGGAAAAATTTTAGTAGCAGGAAAAAATTTTGGTTGCGGTTCTTCACGCGAACATGCTGCATGGGCAATTAAAGATGCAGGTTTTGATGTGGTAGTGAGTAGCTTCTAGATCGGAAGAGCACACG
>CAILAF010000455.1 GCA_903832075.1 uncultured Chitinophagaceae bacterium | reverse complement strand
GGCCGAGTGGCTAGGCAGAGCTCTGCAAAAGCTTCCACAGCGGTTCGAATCCGCTCGGGACCTCCATTACAAAGGATTACATAATTGGTAATCCTTTTTTTAATCATGAAACATTCACAATTAATAGGAATTCTTGCAGCATTAAGTTTAATTGGCTCCTGTTTTTTACCATGGATAGAATTATCATCTCAACATGCTATGTTTAACGGATTTTATGGAAAAGTAAATGATCAATTAACTTTTGGTCGTCAATGGATACCGCATAGTTTTTTTGCTTTAATATCTATTGTTTGTTTTTCAATTCAAAAAATAGGAGCGAAGCGAACCAATATTTTTATTGCTTGCGTAAATCTAGGATGGGCGTTTAAAAATTATATTTTATTTTCTATGTGCCGTCAAGGTGAATGTCCGCAAGTGAAAATTGGATTGATATTAATTGTATTTTTTTCTTTGACTATTCAAGTGATGACATTCCTGCCTAAGATAAAAATTAAAACAAATGATGAATAAAATAGTTAACTGATCTATTCATCACTTTCCTTCAATTAATTTAGCAATACCAAATGCAGCACCTGCTGCAGCAGCACCAATCAACATTACTTTTAATCCGCCCCACCAAGCATTTACTCCGGTAATTTTACTCTTGAAGAAACCAAAAACATATAAACAGATCAATGTAATGATCGCAGAAACTTGTAAAGCATTTAAAGAATCATGAATAAAAAAATAAGGAGATAATGGAACCAATCCGCCAACGATATATGAAACGCCAATGTTGAATGCACTTTTTCTTGCACGCATAGAATCAGGTTTTTCCAAACCCAATTCATGTTTCATCATAAAATCAACCCATCTGTCTTTATCTTTTATAATTTCTTCTGTTGCTTTTGTTTGAACTTCTTTACTTAATCCCCATTGTTCAAATACCAATTTTACTTCCTCAATTTCCACATCTCTTTTATTATCAATTTCCCAATATTCTTTTTTTAATTCGCTGCTGTAATGATCTTGTTCTGTTTTGCCTGCCAAATAACCACCTAATCCCATTGCTATAGAACCAGCAGCGATTTCTGCAATTCCTGCAATAATAATGATTGATGTAGAATTTACCGCACCGCTCAAACCCGCAGCCAGTGCGAATGGTACAGTCAATCCATCACTCATACCAATAACAATATCTGTTAACAGATCAGAACTCTGCAAATGTTCTTCAAGATGTAAATGTGTATCACTCATATAGAAATAAGTATAAAAAAATTGCTGATGAAAAATTTCCATCAGCAATATCAGTAAAAATTAATGATTTAAAATATTAAGTGATTGATGAATGATGCCAATACATTCTTTAATTTGTTCTTCAGTAATAATTAATGGAGGTGCAAAACGAATTTTATCTCCATGCGTAGGTTTTGCTAATAATCCATTCTGTTTTAATTCTAAACAAAAATCCCAGGCTGCATCTTTATTCGGATGATCAATTACTATAGCATTTAATAAACCTTTTCCACGAATTATTTTTATAAATGGAGAATCTAGTTTAGCTAATTCATCTCTGAATAATTTACCCATAGCTGCTGCATTATCAGCCAACTTTTCATCAAGTAAAACTTGTAATGAAGTGATTGCTACAGCACAAGCCAAAGGATTTCCGCCATAAGTGCTTCCATGTTCACCGGGTTTTATATTCAACATAACTTCATCATCACATAAAACTGCACTCACCGGCAAAGTACCGCCACTTAATGCTTTGCCGAGAATTAAAATATCCGGACGAACATTTTCATGATCACATGCCAATAATTTTCCTGTTCTGCTTAATCCTGTTTGAATTTCATCGGCAATAAATAAAACATTGTATTCATTGCATAAGTCTCGAACATTTTTTAAATAGCCTTCATCAGGAACAACAACACCTGCTTCACCTTGAATGGGTTCAATTAAAATAGCCGTTACATTTTTATCCTGAAATGATTTTTCAATTGCAGTTGTATTATTGTATTCAACGATTTCAAAGCCGGGCATATAAGGACCAAAATCTTTATAAGAAGATGGATCTGTGCTGAATGAGATAACGGTACTTGTTCTTCCATGAAAATTTTGCGCACAAACAATGATCTTTGCTTTATTCTCTGCAATGCCTTTATTGATATAACCCCATTTGCGTGCTAATTTCAATGCTGTTTCAACAGCTTCAACACCGGTATTCATCGGTAATACTTTATCATAACCGAAATATTCAGTGATGTATTTCTCATACTCGCCTAATAAATTATTATAAAAAGCACGAGAGGTAAGTGTGAGCTTTTGTGATTGATCAATTAATGATTGAATGATGCGAGGATGACAATGCCCCTGATTAACGGCTGAGTAACCGCTTAAAAAATCGTAATAACGTTTACTTTCAACATCATACACAAAAACACCTTCGCCTTTTTCTAACACTACCGGTAATGGATGATAATTATGAGCACCATATTGTTCCTCTAAATGCAAAAAATAAGAAGTCTTTTCAGACAATGTATGCGTTAACATAAAATAAAATTAAAAGTGAATGAATGGAAACTGATAAGAAAAAAATAAAAAAATTATCTAACCCCAGCGGGATGATTGAGCAAATCAAGATTGATATGGAGAAATTTCATTTTCATTCTGCTGCAAGATAAAAAAATATTATCAAATACAAATGCAAAAAGATCAATTGCCTAATTATGGTATTCACTTTTTTTGATAATATTGTTTAATTGCCTTTATATTTATTGAAAGTATTATTAAAAGCGCAATAACACAACTTTACTCGAATTGGGGATTAAACAGCGAATAGCATATCTTCCAAATAATAGTTATCCATTTGATGTGGAGAATTTATCCAAAAAAGATGTTTTTTCTATTGAAATATGACTGTTAGCCCTTACCTTCGCCGTCCGAAAAAATAAGAGTTATGGCAAGAGTATGTCAGGTTACAGGTAAAAAGCCACAAACAGGTAATAGTGTTTCTCACTCAAACATTAAAACTAAACGTCGTTTTCTGCCTAATTTACAAACAAAGCGTTTTTATTATGCTGAAGAAGATCGTTGGGTTACGTTAAAGGTTTCTACAGAAGCTATTCGTACCATCAATAAAAATGGTTTAGCATCAGTAATTAAAGGTTTAAGAGCTAAAGGCGCAACTATTTAATCAAATCAAAATTACCATACAATGGCAAGGAAAGGTAACAGGGTTCAAGTGATTTTAGAATGTACAGAGCATAAAGCATCAGGTTTGCCCGGTACAAGTCGTTACATCACTGTTAAGAACAAAAAGAATACTCCTGAACGTTTGGAGTTAAAGAAATTAAATCCCATTTTGAAAAAAGTTACTGTACATAAAGAAATTAAATAATTATGGCAAAAGCAGCAAAAACAGCGATCAAGACAAAAGACCAAAAGGCCGCAGCCGAAGCAAAGAACTGGACAAAAGTTATTAAACCTATTCGCAGTCCTAAAACAGGTGCCTATACTTTTAAAGAAGCAATTGTGCACAAGGATAAAGTGAAAGATTTTTTGTCTTCTAAATAATTTCATCTTATTGAAATATATTAAGCTATCTCTGTTTTATGGGATGGCTTTTTTATTTTTATAGGATAAAAATAAAAACAGTGCTTCTTTGATATTGTAATTTGTAAATCGTAAATCAAAAATTTAGCATGGGATTCTTCGATAAATTATTCGGTAAAAAAGAAAAAGAAAGTTTAGATAATGGATTGCAAAAAACCAAAGAAGGTTTTTTTGCTAAGATCACAAAAGCTATTGCTGGTAAGACTTCTGTTGATACTGAAGTTTTAGATAATTTAGAAGAAGCATTGATTGGTGCTGATGTTGGCATTGAAACTACCATACAAATAATAGAAAGAATTGAAGCAAGAG
>CAILAF010000454.1 GCA_903832075.1 uncultured Chitinophagaceae bacterium | reverse complement strand
GCTCATTTCTTTTTGTAACAATTTTAAATCGCACATGAATATTTTGTGCAGATAAAATAGAAATTGCAAAACAACAAGCAAATGATAAAATGGTTTTCCTTAGCGTCAATTTGTTAAACATGCTTGTTTTTTGTTCTTAATAAAAATCAATAATAACCGGCGTTATTGATAGAAAAATTTATCTATCATAAAAAAATAAAAAATTATGAATGGCAAATATTAAACTTACTTCATCATTTCAATATTTTTTGTTTTAGGAATATTTGCATTTCGAATAGCAATATTTCTTACCGCTAATGAAGCAAAATTTCTAAATGCATTTTGTGTAACAATATCATCACCAATCATTGCAGGAATGCCATTATCGCCACCTTCACGAATAGTTTGTACCAATGGAATTTGTCCTAAAAAATTTAATTCGTATTCTTCTGCCAAATTTTTACCGCCTTCTTTTCCAAATAAATAATATTTATTGTTTGGTAATTCAGCCGGCGTGAAGTAAGCCATGTTTTCTACTAACCCAATAACAGGAACATTTATTTGCGCCTGACCAAACATTGCTATTGCTTTTTTTGCATCTGCCAATGCAACAGTTTGTGGTGTAGTAACAATTATAGCACCGGTAACAGGAACCACTTGCATTAATGTTAAATGAATATCGCCGGTACCTGGTGGCATATCTATTACTAAATAATCTAATTCGCCCCAATCAACTTCTGTAACAAATTGTTGAATAGCGCTGCTTGCCATTGGCCCGCGCCAAACAACTGCGCTTTTTTCATCAACTAATAAACCAATACTCATTAATTTAATTCCATATTTTTCTATCGGAACAATTAATCCTTTGCCATCAACTTCTTTCATCATTGGTCTTTCACCACGAACACCAAACATAATATGCATACTTGGTCCATAAATATCTGCATCCATCAATCCTACTTTTGCACCACCTTCAGCCAATGCCAGTGCGAAATTCGCTGCCACCGTACTTTTGCCAACACCACCTTTGCCGCTAACTACTGCAATAATATTTTTTACGCCAGTTAAAATTTGCTTGGTATCTTTTCTGTTTGTAGTAGTGTTTGAAGTAAAATTCACTTTTACAATTGCCTCCTTATTAACTAATAGATTAATAGCGTTTTTACATGCGTTACCAATCATATCCTTCATTGGGCAAGCAGGTGTTGTTAATACAACGGTGAATTGAACATTGTTGCCATCAATCTCAATGTCTTTAATCATATTTAATGTAACAAGGTCTTTTCCCAAATCTGGTTCCTGCACATTACTTAACGCTTTTAGAATATCTGCTTCAGTCATCACTCAAGTTTTTGTTAAAAAGTAAATTTTGCTGCGAAGTTAACAACCTGCGGCTTTACTTTGTTACGAATTAGGGATTTGAAAAGAAAAGTGTGAATGGATGAATTATTAACCCTGAACTAATTATTTTTGTATTGATGAAATCATTTGTACGTTTTATTTTATTATCGGTTGTTTTTGTTTCGTTTCAAAAAGCAAAGGCACAAAACAACATTTCGAAAGACAGTGTTATTCAATTTTATGGTGTAGTGATGACATCGGATAGTTTGCGTGCATTACCAGCTACAAGTGTTATTGTTGAAGGAAAAGGCAGAGGAACCATTACAAATAATGATGGGGTATTTTCAATTGCTGTTTTAAAAGGAGATAAAATAACATTCTCATCAATAGGTTTTAAAGATAAGAGTTATAATATTCCACATAATCTTACTGATAATCAATATAGCTTAATTGTTTTACTAATTAATGATACAGCTTATTTACCTGCAACCATTTTAAAGCCAAGACCAACACGAGAACAATTTGAAAGAGATTTTGTTAACAATCGCGTTCCGGATGATGAATATGAAATTGCTCGTCAAAATACAAATGAAGGAAGATTAAGGGCATTGATGGCAATATTACCTGCCGATGGAAGAGAAGCTGTTAATTATCAATTGCGCCAGCAAGCAAATAAATATTATTATGCCGGACAATTGCCACCGCAAAATATTTTTAATCCTGCTGCATGGGCTGATTTTATTCAGGCTTGGAAACGTGGTGATTTTAAAAGTAACAGTACGCCTGTTTCCGGCAATTAAATATTATTCTACTTTCTGTTATCACTATTCATTTGGATGATTGATTTTTTTCCGTCAACTTGCAATTAATTATTTTAACTGATTGCATTATGAAGAATATTACTGTTATTGGTGCAGGCACAATGGGTAATGGCATTGCACATATTTTTGTTCAATCCGGTTTTACAGTTTCATTGGTTGATGTAAGTGTTGTACAATTAGAAAAAGCAGTTGCTACTATTTCTAAAAATCTTGACAGACAAATTTCAAAAGGAATAATTACTGAAGATCAAAAACAGAAAGCAATTTCTAACCTTACAACATATAATGATATTATTGAAGGAACAAAAAATGCAGAATTAGTTATTGAAGCAGCAACAGAAAATATAGAACTCAAATTAAAAATATTTAAACAATTAGATGAAGCAGCACCACTAAATGCTATTCTTGCTACAAACACTTCCTCAATTTCAATTACAAAAATTGCATCTGTTACAAACCGACCAGAAGATGTTATTGGTATGCATTTCATGAATCCAGTTCCGGTAATGAAATTGGTTGAGATAATCAATGGTTATGCAACAAAAAAAGAAATTACTGAAACAATTGTTGATTTAAGCAAACAATTAGGTAAAGTACCTTGCGTAGTAAATGATTATCCGGGTTTTATTGCCAATAGAATTCTTATGCCAATGATAAATGAAGCTGTTTATAGTTTATATGAAGGTGTTGCAAATGTTGAAGCCATTGATACAATCATGAAATTAGGAATGGCCCATCCAATGGGACCGTTACAATTAGCCGATTTTATTGGATTAGATGTTTGCTTAAGTATTTTAAATGTATTACATGATGGATTAGGCAATCCTAAATATGCACCTTGCCCTTTATTAATAAATATGGTTACTGCAGGAAAATTGGGTGTTAAAAGTGGGGAAGGATTTTATACTTATGCTTCTGGCAGCAAAGAATTAATTGTAAGCGAAAGATTCAAATAATTATTTGATGTTTTTTATTATTTCGAAAATTTTAAGCTTTATCATAGTTCCATTTTTTTGGATACTGATTTTATTATTCTGGTATTTAATATCTAAATCAAAAAATAATAAAAGAAGAATAAAAATAACCATCATCATCATAGCTATTTTATTTTCGAATGATTTTATTTACAGAGAAGCTATAATGCGGTATCAATCAAAACCAACAGAAATAACACAAGAAAAAACATTCAGTGCATGTATTTTATTAGGAGGCATATCGGGTTACGACAAATACGGCAAAGGCCATTGGGGCGAAGGTTCTGACAGATTTATCCAAACAGAAAAATTATATCATCAAGGAATTATTCAGAAAATAGTTTTATCTGGCGGCTCGGGAAATATTTTAGAACAAGGGCTGAAAGAAGCAGATTTCATGAAAGAAGAATTAATAGCCAGCGGAGTAAAAGAAACAGACATTATTATTGAAAATAATTCTCGCAACACATTTGAGAATGCAGTTTTTTCTAAACAACTATTAGATAATAAAAATATAAAAGGCCCATATCTTTTAATTACTTCTGCATTACACATGCCAAGATCAGAAAAAGTTTTTAATAAAGCAGGATTGAATATTGTCCCTTATCCATGCGATTACAGAGAGTTTCCCGAAAAATTTGAATGGGTAAGAATAATTGTTCCGAATATAAAAAGATTATCCGATTGGCAATACCTTATTAAAGAAATCATTGGATTGAAAGTATATCAACTAACTGGTAAAGCGTAATTATATTTTCTTCAAGATAACAGTGTGCAATTCTTCGAATTTTTTTAAAACTTCGCTCAATTTTATTTTAGCAATTCCAATTTTCATTATGCAAAACAATTGCATTTGCTGATCAATAATAGTGCATTCAAATTGTTTTACAATCATCATTACATCATTCATTTTAGTATAATCAAATTGCAATTCATAATTTTCTTCAATAGCCTTTCTAATAATAGGCAATGTCTGCAAAGCCAATGTAGTTACAGTTTTGTAAGCATTAATCAATCCGGGAACACCTAATAATGTACCACCAAAATATCTTACAACAATCACTAAAATATTGGTTAACTCTTTACTATCAATTTGGCTTAAAATTGGTTTGCCCGCTGTTCCGGATGGTTCACCATCATCACTTACTCGAAAAATATTTTCATTCAACCCTAAACGATAAGCCAAACAGTGATGTACTGCTTTTGGATGTTCTTTCTTTAATTCTTGCAAATACTTTTTACATTCTTCAATTGCATTAACAGGATAAACGTAAGCAATAAACTTGCTGCCTCTGTCTTTAAACTCAGCAATAGCTTTTTGTGTAATGGTTTGATAATAAAATTCATCCTTCATACATTTCAAAACTAAATGAAAAAGCAGTAGCATTGCACTATGACCATTAAAGAAGCTTACAAAAAATTATTATTTCAACTTTATGCGCTTTACCAGGAAAGAGAAGCAGCAAATATTGCTGATATGGTAATTGAACATATTTCCGGTTTCAGAAAAATAGATAGAATTTTAAATAGTCTTTCAATAATTAGTATAGACCAAGAAAAAAAATTAGAAACTATTACACAACAATTATTGTTAAATATTCCTGTGCAATATGTTTTAAAAGAAGCTTGGTTTTATGGAATGAAATTTTTTGTTGACAAAAATGTTTTAATACCAAGGCCAGAAACTGAGGAGTTAATTGAATGGATGATTAGTGAAATTAAAAATGAAAATTTACAAATATTAGATATTGGTACAGGAAGTGGATGTATCGCAATTGCAGTAAAGAAAAAAGTATCTTTAGCAAATATTACTGCACTTGATATTAGTGAAACCGCCATCAAGATTGCAAAACAAAATGCAACAATATTAAATAGTGAAATAAATTTTATTGCATCTAATTTTTTTAACGAATTAGATTGGAATGAGTTTCCAATATTTGATATAATTGTAAGTAACCCGCCTTATATAAAACAATCGGAAAAGATAAATATGAACAAACGTGTTACTGAACAAGAACCACACGCTGCTTTATTTGTACCCGATGATGATGCATTATTATTTTATAAAAAAATTGCAGTGTTTGGCAAAGAACATCTTTCAAGAAATGGGAAAATTTTTGTTGAGATCAATGAAATATTAGGAACTGAAACAGAAAGTGTTTTTAGACAATATGGTTATCAAACCCAATTAAAAAAAGATTTGCAAGGAAAAGAAAGAATGATCAAGGCCATCAAAATTTAAATCACATTACATGATTCTGTAAATAGCCCAATGAGGAGTTTCAAACATAAGAATTGCATCGAAACGATGACGTGACATCATTAAATTAATATTGTACTCATTTAAAACAGTATAACTTTTTAAACGATTATTTGACTTTGCAACACAAATATATTTAGCACCCGACTTTGGATTTTCAACAACAGTAATAAAATTATTATCTACCGGCATCACTACAGGTTTTAAATTACGCATGTGCACCATAATTTTATAAGCTGCAGCATCATCCATTAAAATTTTATGAGTAGGATCAGCCAAATCAGAAATATATGCTGCTAATCTATATTCTTCACTTGCCCCTCGAACATCACGCCAATTCTTAGCTTTTTTAACATAAGAAAAAAATGCATGTTCTTCTCTATCAGCCGAATTCCTGAAATAAAAAATGCCTGTGAAAATGTTTAGAAAAGTTACGCCTAAAATAACAGGCCACATTAATTTAGAAGTATATTTCTTTCCGGCATATAAGCAAATTCCCAATAATCCCAATACTAAAAAGATGAGATAATATTCGGCAGTTAAATAGTATTGTATATCTATTAATAAAACAGAAATTAATATAAACGGAGCAATTAAAGTAAACAATTCATATATTTTTCCTTTAAACATGATAAATACCAATAGCAATAATGGTGTTAATGCCAATACGTAAAATTGATAAACAATTTGAGATTGTTCAACTACATTATCAACTAATCCAGATGAAATCATTGCTCCAATAGATTCATTTCCGGTAACATGCCAATTGGCGTATTGACTTGTTAAGAAATAAGTTGCATCACCCGCATGATAAAAGTTCAATGTTCTAAAAAGATATAAAGCACCAACTGGTAACAAAAAAACAATTACGTAAATAGCCAATGTTCTATTGGCTAATTTTCTTCTTTGCGAAACATTATTTACTGATTGATAATATTGAATAATTGGCGGTTCTTCTTTATTCAGTTTCAATCCTTCCAAAGAAACAAAAACAATAAACGGTAAGAAAGCCAACAATAACCAGATATAATTATAATCACAAAAAATTAAACAGGTTAAATAAATGCTCGCCATGGAAAGATAAAACGTTGTTTGTGTAGCATAATATTTAAACAAGCTTCGAAACACCAAATAGAAGAATAATAAGATTGCTCCAATACCTCTACCTGAAACTGCTGCATATATTAATCCCGGATGAAAAACAAAAAGTAAAACTAAAACAGGAATATAAACTCTTCGTGGTAAACTTGATTTTCTAAAATCTATCAACAATGCAAAAAATAATAAACATATAAACGTTATTGATGCCAATACCGGTGCATAAGGAAAACCAAATGGCGTAAATACTGCAGATGATAAAAATAATAAACTCGGGAATGTAGTACCTAACGTTAATAAAGTATTATCATCAGCTTCGAATAATAGTTTTATTTTCTCTGCAATAAAAGTAGCTTCTGAATGTTCAAATCCGCTGCGATGCAGCAACCAAGAAACAAACAAATAATATCCCAATAAGAAAATGGAAAGATAAATTGCGATATATTTTCTAAATAATGTCATAGCTTATGCGACAGTATTTACTACTGCACTTGCAGATGATAATTTACTTAATCCATGATTTGTTTTTTCCCAATAAAACGGTTTATATATCAATTGCCACAATCCTTTATATGCTGCAATTGAATGCATCAACCAATACAAAGGATTTAACATTGAAAACATGATCAACTCATAGTAACGACGTTTGAATACTGCCATCATGTTTACATAAATCATCATCACATTACCTGCAATAAAATTAAATGTAGAAATATACAAAACCCAGTCTGGGAACCACTGCCTTACTTTAAAGCTAAATAAGAGATATATAAGAAAAAACAAAAGCAAAATTGGATACAATAAAAAAGTAAATGCTGTACCACCAATAAAAAAGTTGAAACCAAAAAATCCTCCCCAACCAATTCTTCTAATTAAATCAACAGGTCTCCGCATGTGCACTAAATAAGTTTGCATATATCCCTTAATCCAACGCGAACGCTGACGAATCCAATTAAATGGTTCATTGTTTGCTTCTTCCAATGTAGTACTGTTAATAACACCGATCTTATATTGCTTGTCATATACACGCACACCCAGATCAGCATCTTCAGTTACATTGAATGGATCCCATGCACCTAATTCCAATAATTTACTTAATTTAAAATGATTACTGGTACCACCTAAAGGAATAGGAACATCCAAAGTTTCCAAACCAGGCAACATATAATCAAACCAATAAGAATATTCAAGGGTAAACATTCTTGTCAGCATATTTTCATTCTTATTAAAATAATTCAATGCACCTTGTATCACAACAAATTCATCAGGTAATTTTCTAAAAAGTGCTACTACTTTTTTTAATTGATCAGAATCAGGAACATCTTCTGCATCATAAATAGTTAAATATTCTCCACGAGAAAAATACAATCCATAATTACATGCTTTTGGTTTTGTTTTAGGCATGTGAAAAGGAACAACAATGGTTTCGAAGTTAGCAGGAAAGTCTAAGTTCTTAACGGCATTCAATGTTTTATCATCATCTTCTTCAATTAATAATTTTACATCCAGTTTATCTCTTGGATAATCTAAACTTCTAAGATTCCATATTAACTTACGAATTAGTTTATCTTCTTTATATACCGGCAGTAATATAGTATAAACCGGTAAAGTTTTATTATCGACTTTTCTAACTTCTTCTTTCGTTACATGCTCATGCAATTCAGACATAGAACCTTTCATTGCAAGAAATAATTTGAAAGTAATTGAAAAAAGAAATAAAACACTTGCCAATAAATTAATGACAATAAAAGTGGTATTAAAGAACATCACCAACAAAATAATGATGATAGAAATAAATGAGAAAATAAAAAAAAGCTGACCATCTGTAAATGTTATCAGTCCTGAACTTGCAGGATCTTTTCTCATTAAACTAAATACCGCTTCTTTTACATGAAACTCGCCTCTTGTTTTATGTGCCAGCCAGGTAATATCCAAATCTGATGTGGCAACAATTTTTATTACCATTTTAAATTTGGCAAATAAACTGTTGAGCAACTTTTCATCAAATGGATCGGCAGCGGCAACTAACAATCTTCCATCATCTAATTTTCTAAGCGGTATATATAAGAATGAATTGATGTGCTGAATATCGCATTGAGAAATATAAGTACCATCAATTTCTTCATTCCTTACATCAATAAAAGGATACCCTTCTTTATCTAAAAAGTTTGTATAATCTTTACGAGTTAAAAAACCAAAATTCAAGGCAGCTTTTATAGGTGCATAATTATAAGTATCTGCAATTGATTCAATATGCTGCAGTTTCTCGTCGGAAAAAATTCCTTCGGCTACCATTTTATGTAATGCACAAACTGCCATTATAAAATTTTAATCGTCTAATAAATATCCGTGCTTCTTTTATTATACAATCTCTTGAGATTGTTTTACTTTATTTCTAACAAAGAAGAAAGCAAGTAATACCAAAATCAATAATACTGATAACAGCCAATATTTATATTTATCCCAAAAGATGGATAGTTTACTACGCTCACCTTTATATATAACTGAGTTACTATCTTCAGGTATTTTAAAAAAGTAACTGCTTAATCCGTTGCTGTTAGCAATACAAACATTACTTTCAATTTCAGTTAACTGTGTTCCAAAATTCTTAATTACACTTTCAAAAGCATCTTTGTAAGTGCTGTCGCCGATAGAAGTAATAAACAATACAGTACTTCCTCGCTCTCTGAATACTTGCGCCATTCCACTATTAGAGAAATCATTGATAGAATAAGTTAATGTTCCTTTACTGTCTTTGTATATTTCAAACTCTTTATCAGACTGAATAGGCAATTGAGTAAAACTCTTTGCAAACGGATCATTACGTGGCATTAAAGTAATCAAATTAAATCCACGCAAATCATCCAGCGTAGTTTTATCAGATGCTACTAATTGTGGAACAATTAATTTATTGAAATCATTTTGAATAGGTGTATTTAATTGATAATATATTTCACCAATAGATGAAACAATATTGGAATTATATAATTTAGGAGATATTACAATCTTAGATGGCACTTTTCTAAACTCAGCAGGGAAATTGAAAAAGCTATAAAAACGATTTTCTCTTTCGCCAGAAAAAGTAAGTGTAGAACTTTTCGTATTAACAAATGCAAAGAAATTACTAAAACCATCTTTACAAATATTTGTTCCAGGATGAAAACGAAACTCTACTTCTAAAGTATTGAACTTACTTAACAAATATGGTTTCAAATCAATATCATCAATAAAATTTTGTTTATCCATTAATGATGAATTGAAAATTAGATTCTGATTCAAATAAATATTTAAGAAGCCTCTATCATCAGGCTTTAAAGCTGAGAAATAACTTTCTAAATGAAAAGTAAGTTTATTAGGAATTGCATTGAATTCAGTTAATGAAAAAATATACTTCGTCCTCAATCCACCAATACCTTCAAGCAATGCCGGCTGTGCTCCTAAATCTTCTAATGAAGTAATTAAAGGAGATGGATTATCTACAGAAACATTACTTGGCAATCCTTCTGCAATAATCATTTGATCAGTAAATGCACTGCTAAGTCTTTTATTACTTGCTAAAACATTGATAGCTCTTCTATACCCCAAAACATCTGCGCCTGTAATAACCATAACAGTTCTGATAGAATTACCCACATTAATTTTAGTAACCTTGATTAAACCTTGCCCTTGCGCTAATGATGGAATTGACTGACGAACGGATATTGGTAATCTTTCAGCTAAACCTAAAATGATTCCGGGTGGAACTGTATCTTGCTGACTAAAAGTTCCGGTATAAACTTGCCTATTAGTAACAGCAGATCCTTGTTTTAATAAAGTATAAATAATTCCACCGCCTGTTAAATCGTCTAAATCAGCTGCAACTGGAGTATAAATAGAACTGTATTCTTGAATCCATTCTTTTAGGCTACGTTGAAAAGTAGAAACAGATTGACCATAAGCTGATATGTAAGAAGAATTTTTAATAGCTAACCAACATGCAGGATTATCAACATCTTTACAATATTCATCTCCTACGCTCATCTTAGCACCAATCTTTAATTTAATGAATCGGCCATCAGGTTGCAGATATCTTCTGTTCAACGGAACTTCAATAGAGAACATAGTATCTACTGCAGATGTAATAACATTAACCGTTCTAACAGGATCTTCTTTTAAATACACTGTTACAAATGAATTACGTGGATTTAATACCTGAGAGGTACGTACGTTAATAACAAGTTTACTGTGGTCAATATCATCATCTGGTTTTACCTTAATGAAGTAACTCATAGAACCGGTAATACCTATGATGGATTGATCATCATATCCCATTGATTCAAAAGATCTTTGTTGTTGCGCAAATAATACAGATGAACAACATAACATTGCCAATGAGAATAGTAGCTTAGCTTTCATATTACTTTCATTTAATGGGTACTCTTAAATTCAATGCGGTAGTAATTACCAGTTCCTTCCGAACTATTGTATGATAATGTACCACCCATTGTTTCAGTTAGTTTTTTAGCAATAGCAAAACCCATATTAGTTTCCGATTGTACAGCTTCTGCTAATTGCTTTGAATTTTTTAATTTATTAAACAACTCATTTAATTTATCAATGCCAATCAACCTACCAATATTCACAATCTCAATCACACATTTATCATTTAATTCGTGCGTATGAATAGTCATGATAGAACCTGATTCTGCATATTTAATGGCATTAGTAAATAACTTAAATAAAACCTGTGCAAAAAATAATTTATCTAAATACACCATAATCTGTGAGGGCTCTAAATGCAATTGCAAACTAACTTGTTTAATTTGCGCCGCATCTGCTATATCAATTGTGCTCCTCTCCACTTCAGGTCCTACATCAAAATATTCATAATTAAATTGCACTTTAGCTTCATCCTTATCTGCAGAATCTGCTAACTTTTCTGATAAATATTTTAAATTTTCATTACCAACACCTATGTAATTTAAAATTTCTTTTTGCTCTCCTGAAAGGTTATCAGATTTATTTTTTAACAAGTCTAACGACATGGCAATAGAACCTGTAAAATTTCTAAAATCATGAAGCATGATGTTCAATGTGTTATGCCTGTAATCGTTAAGTATCTTTAGCTTTCGATTCGCATCTTCAATAACATAACGCTGGTCATTTATCTTTTCATTCGAATCCAATAATCGATTATTGGCTTCATCAATCATAATATTTTTTGCTGCTTCCCTTTTCAATATTTGATATCGGTTATATACAATAATGCACGAAAATGCAGAAACCAAAAAATAAACAGCACCACCATGTGCTATCAGCAAATTGTATTTATCAACCCTGTCTTTATACGAATAAATAATAACAATGATAAGATAAGATAAAAGGCAAATCATTAATGAATGAATCGGCCTCCAAAAAACAGTACTATTAAATAACAATATAAGAATAGAGAACATCAAAAAATACGGTAACGCAACATTAACAGGAACAAATCCGCAAATAATCGATTGAAGTATTACATTGGTGTTCGCAAAAACACGAATGGTAGCTATATAACTCCATGTTTTTTTAATACCTAAAATGTAAATAGTATAAGATAACATCGTAAATATCGTTCTTACTAATAACAACAATACCCATTCATCTCTAAAAAATAAAAAATCCAATAAAACAAACAATGGAAAAGAAAAAAGAATGCTCCACATCACAACATTTGCATAATAGCTGCCCCTTTTACTCAGCTCTTCCACAAGTGCCTCTCTATCAATGTTTACATATGAAAATTTAAAATTGTTAGACATATTTATTATTATGCAGTCTGAAACGCAATATCGTATGAATTTAACTATTACAATGATAAGACGCTTTTTCGGGATAAATTTATTGATACTACTTACACTATCCACATTAAGTGCAAAACCTCAACCCGAAAACTTAGAGAAAATAAAAAATGAATTGGGCGGTGGCGTTAATCTTTCAGTTCTTGAACACTATTGGACACCAACAAACGAATTATATAATCAAGATTTTCATGCCAAATTAAAACGTATTGCAAAAGCCGGTTTTAAAACGGTTCGCTTGCCGGTGGCATTCGATCATTTTTTACAATCTAATTCATCCAATTTTGAACAAGCATTGCTTGATAAATTAAAAGAAATTTATAGCATTACTAATGAATTAAAATTGAATCTTATTCT
>CAILAF010000453.1 GCA_903832075.1 uncultured Chitinophagaceae bacterium | reverse complement strand
TTACTCCTGATGAAATCAAGAAAAAAATATTAGGGTTAGAAGCCCAAAATCCAATGGTACTTTCTGCTCTTGACTACGTCAATAATCACTATGAACAGGCCGTATTAAACAACGATAGCATTGTCAATGGCACAAAAGTAAATTATAGAAAATCAATTACACATTTTACAAAGTATCTTGATTATAAAAAAGAGAAGAAAGTGACCTTATCAGCTTTTAACTCTACGTTAGCCCATGGCTTTTATGACTATCTATTAAAGCCAATACCGGAATTAAAGAAAAGAGGAATCACCAAAGTTTCTGCCGCCAGCATTATTATTAAGATAAAAGCCATTTTCGCAAGGGCCGTTGATACCGATTTAATCAAGAAAAACCCCTTTAGTAAGATTAGACTTCAAAGGACATCCCCAAAAAAGGCTGAGCTAAATATTGATGAAGTAAGAGCACTTTATAAACTTGATTTTTCAAAAGACAAAAAATTGGATGTCTACCGAGACCTATTTTTGTTTCAAATTTATACAGGGTTAGCATATAGTGATTTGGATAGTTTAAGGAAGGATGATCTTAACTGGGATGACAATGGTTGTCTATTTGAAAATAAACGAAAAAAAACTTCAGCCCCAATTATGCAGTATTTTGTCATACAAGCCACTGACCTAATAAAAAAGTATGAGTCGCATTGGGAAACTGATGTAGACGAAAGGTTATTTCCTCAACGGAGTTTAGGTAATATCAATGATGCCCTTAAATTCATACAACTGAAAGCAAATATTAAAAAGAATCTATCAACTCACATAGGCCGGCACACGGCCTGTCAGTTAATTTCTGAATTGGCAGATATTAAAGATGATGTTATAAAACTAATATTTGGTTGGAAGATCAATATTAGAGACACGGGGTCCCTACTAAATTATCGAAGAAACAAAGTCGAAATGTTACTTACTGCAAAAAATAAATTTGAAAACTTTCTAAATGAAAATTTATGCAAAGACTAACTGATCAGATTAAAGATTATATAATGAATCTTTCTGAAACTAAAGCTTTGGAACTATGCAGATCGAATTTCCCATTGGAATTTGATGAAAGCATTGGAAACGTAAACAAAATTGAGTACAAATATTTCTTACTGTATAAACTTGCTTTACCAGATTATAATTTGTATTTAATTTATTTGAAATCACAAAGAGACCAGATGCTTCGGCTAATGCGTAATAATCAATTACAAGGATCAATTAATTCGCCTGCACAAGACCAAAGAATTACAGGAGCATTTTATAGAATTTATTCTAAACTTAAATATTTCAAAACTGATGAAGTAAAGACCTTTTTTAATAACCACGGCATACGTGACCTCTATTTGACCCATTTTATTGATTTGAAAAAAATTGAGAGAATAATATTAAGAGTTACCAAATCTGGAATCATAAAGCCTTTGTGTGATTATTTCTTTTTGATAGATTATTGGTATAGTTTAAGAATTGGAAATGAATTAATGGATAATTTTTGTGAACAAAGAGAACCGATAGAACTTTGGGATCATAAGAGAAATGTCAACCCATTTGTAAAGGATATACACAATATATTAGATAAAAGAAAAGCAAAAGCAAAGAATCCTCGTGAGAAAAGCAATTTTGAAATACAACTCAATTTACTATTAGATGAATGGGAGTTAACACAAGAAGAATCATCGTATGCTACGATTAAGCCTA
>CAILAF010000452.1 GCA_903832075.1 uncultured Chitinophagaceae bacterium | reverse complement strand
TTGAAAATTAAATAAATATATCTTATTAAGTAAAATTAATGTCTTTATGGGAAACTTTTATATCTTTACGGCAAAGTTTTATACCAAGATTGCAAAGTTTTATTCTCAAGCATAAAACATTTATATCTTTACGGCAAACTTTTATACTTAAGCATAAATTTTATATATTCTAATGGGAAAGATTTATATTCAGGCAAGAAACATATACAGTTGAATTGCAAACTTTAATTCTTTTATAAGAATGTTTTATTCCGAAGTATAAATGTTTCTTGCTTAAAACAGATTTTTAATTATTCAACTAAGAATATACCTGATAAGGCAGTAGTTCCATAATTAATTTTAATGGTGTAATTACCACTTGCCCATGTATCAGTAGATATAAAAACCTCAGAAGTTAAATAAGTATCAACCGTTTCTTGTGATACTACATCATTATTGGCATCATACACCGTAATAGTTGCGTTTCCAACAGATGAATCAAAATAGACTGATAATGTTGTTTCATTAATAAAGGCATTAACAGGAATAAATGTTAGAGAAAGAGGTCTGGGGTCTTTGGGGTCAGGAAGCTTTGTCAAATCAATTTCAGTTGTTGTAGCAAAAATACTACCGGCTAAAAGCACAAATAAAAAAGAGAATACAATTGAACGTTTCATAGAGATTGTTTTTTAAAGTTTGAATAATTTTAATTAAATTTGTACCCAAAGTTATAAAGGCTTGTTTGATTCTCCAAAAAAAAGTGTGGCAAGGCAAGGCAAAAACACATTTTGTAAATATCTGATAATTGCATACTTACGATATTTAAAAAAAATAAATTGGCAAGGCTAACAAATCTGACAAAAACAAGGGGTATTTTAACTAACCCATATTTGTAATATTCATAATTTCAAAGTAAAAAATAATACTCATTATCAATTTCCCATGAAAAAATACGTGGCTATTTTTTTTATTTTATTTTTCATTTCGTGTCAACCACACTATACCCGAAATGGAGTTATTCTGAAAGCTGAAGAGTTATTGGATACTTCTCCTGATAGTTCGTACATTTTATTAAATTCAATCACTCATCCCGAAAACCTCCCTAAAGCGGATTATGCAGCATGGTGTTTACAATATACCCATGCCAGTTACAAACTTCAAAAGAAATTTACATCCGATAGTATCATCCGAATTTCAGTAAATTATTACAATAATAGTAAACTGAAAAAACAAAGCGGAACTGCATTTTATTTGTTGGGGTGTGTAGCAAAATTATTACAGAAAGATACGGTAGCAATGGAAGCTTACAAAGACGCAGAAAATGTATTAGAGCAGACAAATGAAAACAAATTAAAAGGATTGGTTCAATTCAATCTGGGTTATATTTTCATGAAGGAAGAAACTTATAACAACTCACTGACCTATTTTAAAAAATCGCTACAATATTTCAAGCAATCAAAAAATAAAAAATATTTGGCTTATGCATACAGGGATATTTCAAATATGTATAATCAGTTAGATTATCCTTTTGATAGTGTGATGCATTATTCTGATTTAGCTCTTAAAGCATCAAAAGAAGCGAGTGATTCAATCAATTATTACAGTATAATATCACGGCAGGGAGAATTGCTATATAAGAGAGATT
>CAILAF010000451.1 GCA_903832075.1 uncultured Chitinophagaceae bacterium | reverse complement strand
TATACATTTCTGTTATCAGGCGTGTGTTGCTATTCCCTTTGCTAATTCTTCCCTGTTTGCTTGCAAATATCTCAAATTTTTATCGATTTGAAATATCATGCAAACATACGAGGCGTGTGTTAGCACCAGTTTTTTGTTTCCATTTTGTTTTCGATTGTTGTCTCAACCCCATTCAATGGCTGGTTTTGTTACATTCAAGTCTTTGAAATTAGATTTATGCGAATCAGTATTTGTGTCTTCTTTCAATATATTGTCTGTACGGTTTATTTCAATAAAAAATAAGTTGTTTTCTGTTTGAGGTCTGCCATAATAAAACCACTTCCAACTAATTTTGTCAGCTGAACCAATTGTCAGTCTCTTTTCAAATTCACAAATTTCTTGAGGGTTAGTAATACTCAAAGTTTCTTTTTCATTGAAATTTAAAATCAGAGTGTTAGTCAAACTGTCAAATGTTACAAAGTCTAGTCGGTGACAATTGTCGTATGGTCTACCAAACCAATGACCATAGAAACACAATGAACCGCCTTTTACTTGTCCTTGTTTTTTGTTGTACTTTTCCACAAATTCTTCTGTTGATAATCTTACAATCATAGTTTCTGTTGATTTTTTGTCGTTCGATTTGTTTGAAAAGAGTCTATATAGAACAAGTCCGGTAATGATTACTCCTAAGATTATTGCTGTTGTCATAAAGTTTTAATTGCCCCCAAAGTCGGGTTTTTCTGTTCTTATTTCTTTTTTTCTAAAATTGGTGCTAACGACCGAGGCTATGGGCATTTGGCGGTTTGCGGGAGCGTTCGCTGTCGTGAAACGACAAAGTGAATGCGGGAGCAAAACCGCCGGAATGCACGTCAGCCAGCCAATGCGCATAGGCGTGTGTTAGCTGCCTGTGGTTTAGTTTTTTTTTTAGTTGATTTTCAGTCATATAATTAGTTTCTCAATTTTACTTTTCAGCAAGTAAATAGTTAAAAAATGTCCAAGAACAGACCAAGTTCGTAAGTCGTAAAGTTGAGTTAGTTTTTCTATCTTTTTCTTTGTTGTTTTCTTTGATTCGTTTTTTTGATTACACTGTTTTGCAGAATTTTATTTAATGCTTACTGATTTTATCTTCATACATTCTATTGACTCAAATTTGTTGAGACTGTCGCCGTGTTCGTCAATTGTGTACATTGTTCCAAAGTTTGTCTCACGTTTTAAAATTCCCTCTTTAGCTATCCATTCTGTTACTTTTATCGTATATCCAGATCCTTCAGGATATTTCCACAACACTTTAAAACATATATATTCATGTCCGTTTATATGTAAAGTGTCAGTTCCAATCACTTTTTTGTCTATATTAAGAGCATAAACGCTTGTCCATTCAGATGTCGAAGTGAGTGGATATTTGATGCTTAATACCGGTGTGCTAAAGACATATACCCCACTGTTAAGCTGGGACTGACTATTCATTTTTCCTTTATTAGAGACATAAAAGGTCGATTTTATAAATGATTTTTTAGCGGAACTATATAACATGTAGCCACTATAGCTGTTAGCAAGTAATTTTAATCCGTCATTATCTATTAATTGGTAATTGGTTGTAGTTACTGTCTGGGAGAAATCATTTTCATTGGATTTGAAAACCATCACTTTTGATTTATTTATGATTGTATCTTTTTCAATCCATGTTGTGCCTTCAAACGTCAAGGTGTCACTACTCACAATGCTATCTGAAGTTAGAGATTTGTAATAATTGTCAGTAATTGTTCTGTCATACGTCCATGTGGAGCCTATAGTCATTGGATAACTATTTATTCTGTGATTATCTGTTTGGTTGTCGTTACAACTTATCATTGCAATAGCTGTAAATAAAAAGAATAATTTTTTTTCTAATTTCATATTGGTTGTTTCGTTTAGTTCTTAAATATTTGTGGTCACTTCTTTGTTCAAATTTGTCCTAAAGTGCTTATTCGTTTTACTTTTTTACCATGGCAGCTAACGACCGAGGCTATGGGCATTTGGCGGTTTGCGGGAGCATTCGCTGTCGTGGAACGACAAGGTGAATGCGGG
>CAILAF010000450.1 GCA_903832075.1 uncultured Chitinophagaceae bacterium | reverse complement strand
CTGTTTCATACCTGATATTCCTGATACAAAATTTTCCGGAAAACTTGATAAACAAATAAATAAGTTTGGATGGCGAATGATGAAAAAATGTTTTTTTGTATGGAGTAGTGATCCCTTCAAAGCCGAATTAACGAAACAGTTTGCGCAACTTGATTACTTGCCTTTTGTATGTTACAATTGTCCATCATTAAATTACTTTGAAGATCTAAATAAAAACGATATCCGCAAATGGTTATATGATAAATTAAAAATTAATAAGGTATCAATTACACCTGATTCAATAATATTATTACGAGCAGGAGCAGTTGGCGAATATGGAGGAATTGAAGAAACAATTTTGGCAATGAAGAGTTTGCCAAAAGAGTTGATTTTTGTTTTGATGGGCAGACCAAATGATAAGTACAAAACCCATTTAGTAGATTTTATTACAAAAAATAAAATGACTAATAGGGTTTATTTATTTAATAAACCTGATGATGTTGAGTGGAAGAAAATTCTTTTAGCTTCCGATATTGGACATCTGATTCACATAAAACCTGAAGACAATCCTGCAATTGCTGCTAATTATGATTTAAACAGCTCTTTATCTAACAATCGTTTATTCCAATATATGGCTGCGGGATTGCCCATTATCAGTTATAATGATCCGAGAATGGATGTTATATATAATGAGGTTGATTGCTTTAGTATTGTTGATACGACAAATTTTTTAAACGATTTTAAAGGAGTTTGTAATGACTTGCTAAATGATAATGATAAGAGGTTGACTATGGGTATAAATGCCAGAAAAGCATTTGAGGAAAAAAATAATTGGGAAAATCAATTTGAAAAAATTGCCAAAACGGTACTTAATTAAAGAAATGCAAAGTATTACTTTCTAATTTTTTATATACGAATTGGAATATATGAAGAAGTATTTAGTGGTTGGTACAGGTTTTTCGGGTGCAGTGTTAGCTAGGCAACTCGTTGAACATTTGCCTGATTGTGAAATTGATATAATTGATTCAAGAGATCATATAGGAGGTAATTGTCATACTGAAAGAGATGCAAAAACGGGCATCATGCTTCATAAATATGGGGCACATATATTTCATACTAACCGAAAAGATGTGTGGGACTATGTAAATAAATTTGCATCCTTTGGCAATTACAAACACAGGGTAATAGCAAATACAAACAGAGGGATTTTTTCATTGCCAATAAACTTGTTAACTATAAATCAGTTGTTTCAAAAAAAAATGTCACCAGAAGAGGCTAAAATTTTTGTTAGAAATTTGGGGGATCATACTATACATGAACCCCAAAATTTTGAAGAACAGGCATTGAAATTTGTAGGCAAAGAAATTTACGAAACTTTTTTTTACGGGTATACAAAAAAGCAATGGGGTTGTGAGCCTAAAGAGTTGCCTGCTTCTGTTTTAAAAAGATTGCCGGTGAGATTTGATTATAATGATAATTATTTTAACGACCCATATCAGGGAATTCCTGTTAATGGGTACACAGATTTAATTGCTAATATTATTAATCATTCCCGTATACATATCCACTTAAATCGTCCATTTATTAAGGAATCTGATTCCTCAAAATACAATCATATATTTTATGCTGGTCCGATAGATGGGTATTATAATTTTTCTGAAGGCCGATTATCTTATCGTACCATTTATTTTGAAAGAATTGATGCAATAGGTGATTTTCAGGGCAATTCTGTAATTAACTATACCAGCATGAATGAAAATTTTACAAGATTATGTGAACATAAACATTTTGCTCCCTGGGAAAGTTTTGAAACTTCAGTTGTATATAAAGAGTTTAGTAAAGAAACAGGCGAATCAGATATCCCTTTTTATCCTAAACATTTAGTTATTGATAAGGAAATATTTTCAAAATATAATGCCATTGCGATGGCAGAAGAAAATATTAGTTTTATAGGGAGATTAGGTACTTACCGGTATTTAGACATGCATCATGTAGTGGAAGAATCTCTGGATTTTGCAAGAACTGTTATTGAATGTATAAGATCAAAATCTTGTATCCCATCATTTTCTGTTAAATAATTTATTTACAAATGCTAACCTCTGTTTTACTCCCCGTTTATAACGGGGCAAACTATATTGAAGAATCTATACTTTCGGTTTTGAAACAAAAAGGCGATTGGGAATTAATCATTCAAGATGATTGCAGTACCGATGATACAGAAGTAATATGCGAAAAATATCTTTCGAGTAGGATTAAATACTTCAAGAATGAAAAAAGCTGTAAATGCTGGGGAACATTAAATGCTGCAGTACAACATTCGAATGGGAATTTATTGCGATTATTCAGTCATGATGATATTATGTTAGAAGATGATCTGATTATTTCAGAAAATTTTTTAAATGAAAATCAGGATATTGGTATTTGCTTTACAAATTATGATAAGATTGATAATGACGGAAAAGTTACAGGCTCAAGTTTTGATTATGTTGAAAGAAATAAGGCATTACCAAATAAGATGACTGGTAATGAGGCTGCATGGCATTTATACAAATGGGGATGTATTTCGGGATCGCAATCAAATATTACAATAAGAAAAGAAATATATGATGCGATTGGAGGGTTTAATGGGAACCTGGTTTATTCAGGAGATTTTGATTTATTGGTTAGGGCTGCAATACCATATGGGCTTGGATATTGCAGAGAGAAAACATGCGCTATTAGGTTTCACAATTTTCAAACGAGTAATGTAGGATTAAGGTCAAGTTTAAGAAACACAGAAATGATTTTAATATTGGATTTTCTTTATTTAAATTTAGATGAAGAACATAAAAGAAATGCCGGGAAAATATTTAGTAAAATTTATGGATATCAGATGATAAATATGCCAATTAAATCTTTGGCTGCTTTAAAATTTAAGCCGGTAAAAGAATTTTATAAAATATTTGGTGCTGAAAAAACACTATTATCAATTTATAATCTTTTTTTAAATAAAATATTTATGAGGTTTAAAAAATTAATTTAAAAGACAATCAGAAGTGAGTACAATATTTTTTAAGTTAAAAATGATATTAGACTGAAATACTTCTCAAAATGAGATGATTGTTGTTTGAGATTTTAGCGTAAATAATTTTTGTAATAAAAAATAGATTATCAATAATGAATATAAAATTGACTTTGAAAAAACTTATCGAACCAATTTATAATTAATTGCAATTAGAAAAGATTCGCAAATCAACTTTATAAAGAAAATAAATACAATTTAATTTTGACAGACTTCTTATCAAGAAATATTTAATGTTATTAAAAATTAATTCGACAAAATTTATTTCAATATTGGCTTTTTTTTATTATAAATAATTGTTAGAAATAAGTGGATTTTAGTAATAATTTTCTAAACCTTTACGCACTGGCTAATATTATAATGGGTATTTATAATTTAAGTAAAAGAAATAAGCTGAATCAATTATTAACAGCTGTTTCCGGGTTGCATGTAAGTGTTATTATGTTTTTTGGATTGGGTTTTCTCTCTTATGTTAATTATGATTTGCAGATTGATACTATTGGTCGAAATGAAGTTTTGATAACACTAAAAAAAACAATGCCATTTTTTAGTTTTGGTTATTTTATCATCAGTTTATTAGAATATAATAGATTTAAGAATGAAAAAATAAATGTTTACAAATTCGATTTTAAAAAACACAGTTGGGATTTTTATTCTGCTTTTTTTCTTTTTCTTGCTTATATAGGATTATTGTTTTCAGAATCGAGCTTTGCGAATAGTGGTATAGGCACTTTTGTTCCTGTACTAAATAATTTTATTTATCCGGTTACTATATTGATTATAGCAAAAGTTGAAAAGCGAAATAGTTTTTCAATACTACTATTATTTTTGTTGATTTTATTTGTAGGATACAATGCATTTACTTCTTCTTGGAGATCACAATTGATTATGTTTTCAATATCTATTTTGATTGGATTAAGCTTAAGGGGAAGAATTAATTATGTTATATTAAGCATAGTTGGCATTATATATTCTTTTTTTATACTTCCTTTTCAGGAAATCAAAAAGCATAATTATGAACTTTTTAAGAATGATCCAATGGTTGCAGTAGTGATTTCCTTGAATTATGATATGGAAACACGATTCGAAATTTTCTCGCAATTTTTAGCAGAAAGAATTAATTTCTCAAGGGAAATGGCGTATGTACAAAATGCCATAGATGATGGGAAACTACAGTACAGAGATGGGGAAACTTATATAGAAGTATTGTATCAGTTAATCCCCCGTGAGTTTTGGAATGAAAAACCAATTTATAATAAATATACAGGTGGAACAATTCCTAGAACAATTCAACTTTTACCTTGGACAGATCTTTATACAAGTTGGGCGGTTAATAGTTTTGCAGAATTCATATATAATTTCCCTTATCAATACTTGCCTTTGTTTTCAATTGTATTATATCTTTTTTTGTCTTTCTTAGATAGATTGTGTGTTAATTTGAAATTAGAACCAGAGCTACTTTGGATGTTACAAACAACATTATTTTTTTTATCGGTGACTCTTGTGTCAGTTATTTTTTCCTCCACCTATTTTTTGTGGACATTTCTTGTAATAATTTTCTTTGATAGAATTAAAAAAAGTGTAAGTGAGAATACTATTGTACGGAGAATCTGAAAAAATAGGATCTGGCGCATGGTGTTATGCAAAAAGCATAAGAGAAGCGGGGCTTGATTTACTAGAATATAGTGATAGTACTTTTTTGATGAGATATTACGACAGTATTTTTTGGAAAATATTAAGGAGGCTAAACAAAAGAAGAATAGTAGAAAAACATAGATTGAAACATGTGAATGGACTTCTAAAGTTGGTTAAGGAAACTAAGCCAGATATTGTTATTGTATTAAAAGGATTATTTATTGGCATAGCAGATGTTTTGCACATCAAAAAATTTACTTCATTTATTGTAAATATAAATCACGATGACTTCTTTAGTTATAATCCCAATAACAGAAGTGAGTTGCAACTTAAAGCAGTAAATGGTTATGATCATATATTTACTACTCGGGAAATAAATGTTCCTGAAATCTATCTTCTTAATAAAAATGTTAATTTTTTCCCTTTCTCTTATGACCCTTCTATTCATAAAATATTTTCTGTTACAGAGGAAGAGATTCAAAAATATGAAGCCGATGTTTTATTTATAGGTACTTATGAAAAGGAAAGAGCTGAACTGCTTGAAGAACTCATGAAACATTATCATTTCAAATTATGTATTTATGGCCTGGGATGGAAAAAATTGAAAAGTAATTCGATTTTAAGAAAGTATATAAAAAGCAATATTGGCATATGGACTGTTGAAATGGCCAAAGCGATACAGATAGCTAAAATAACACTTGGTTTTTTGAGAAAAGAAAACAGAGATGAGTATACACAAAGAAGTTTAGAAATACCTGCATGTGGAGGATTGCTTCTAGCCGAACGCACTGATTTTCATAAACAATTATTTATTGAGAATAGGGAAGCATATTTTTTTAATGTTGGTGATATTCATGAATTAGGAAATAAAATTAAATTTATAATATCAAATTATGATGAAGCAAAAATT
>CAILAF010000449.1 GCA_903832075.1 uncultured Chitinophagaceae bacterium | reverse complement strand
TTACAAAAATTAATTTCATTGCAATAAGATGGATATTTTAGAAACGATAGTAGCAAATAAAAAGTTAGAAGTTAGAAGTAAGAAGTTAGAAGTGGGTATTTCTGATTTAGAGATGTCTGATTTGTTTCAAAGAAAAACTTTATCACTTCGTGAATTTTTGTTGGATAAAAACAAAACAGGAATTATTGCTGAATATAAAAGAAAATCTCCTTCAAAAGGAATCATCAATGATTTATCAACTGTTGAAGATGTTACAAAAGCTTATGCAGAATCAGCATCAGGAATTTCTGTTTTAACTGATGAAAATTTTTTTGGCGGAAATACAAATGATTTACTCAAAGCAAGAATTAATCAAATCCCAATTCTTCGAAAAGATTTCATGATCGATGAATATCAGATTATCGAAGCAAAATCAATTGGGGCGGATGTTATATTATTGATTGCGGCTTGTCTTTCTCCAAATCAAGTCAAACAATTTGCTTCATTAGCAAAGCAATTGGGCTTAGAAGTTTTATTGGAAATTCATAACTATCAAGAACTGGAGCATATTTGTGCTGATGTTGATTTTATTGGAGTAAATAATCGCAATTTAAAAACATTTGAAGTCGATATACAAACATCTTTAAACTTGATTAACAAGATACCAACAGAAATGTTAGCAATAGCAGAAAGTGGTATCAGTAACGTGGATACCATCGTAACTTTACGCGATGCGGGTTTTAGCGGTTTTTTGATTGGTGAAAATTTTATGAAAGAAACTAACCCAATGATTGCCTTTGCCGATTTTGTTGCACAATTAAAAACAAAGTTGGTATGAGAATAAAAGTTTGTGGTATGACAGACTTAGAACAGGTTCATCAATTAGATGAACTTGGCGTTGAATTTTGCGGATTTATTTTTTATCCGAAAAGTCCGCGCTATGTTTTTAGACATGTTCCTGCCATAAATATTAAAAAGATAAAAGGCAATATAAATAAAGTGGGTGTTTTTGTAAACGCTTATGAAGAGGATATTTTGAAAACAGTGGATGATTGTGGTTTGTACTTAGTTCAATTACATGGAGATGAAACGCCGAGAGAGTGTGAGAAAATTTCAAACTATGTTACAACCATAAAAGCATTTCGTTTAGCTGAAGGCGATAGTATTGAATGGAAGATAAAAGATTATCAAGATGTAGTTGATATGTTTTTATTTGATACGGAAGGAGCGGGATATGGCGGAACAGGAAAGAAATTTAATTGGGAAATCTTGAAAGGATTGAATATTAAAAAACCTTTTTTTTTAAGTGGGGGTATTCAACCGGAAGATGTAATTAAGTTGAAAGATTTTATGAAAGAAGAAGTTGCGAAAGATTTATTTGCACTTGATATTAACAGCAAATTTGAAATTTCGCCCGGTAAAAAAAATATAGAAAAGGTAAAAGATTTCGTTATTAATATGAAGTAAACTGTAATTGATTAAAAGACTAACGATATTAAATGTTTTTTTAGTAATTGGATTGCTTGCTAATGCTCAAGTAAAAGATACTGTTATCAAAGCCATTGGAAGAACAATTGATTCATTGCAACAAAGGCCGGTAACTAAAAAAATAACAGTTGACAGTTCTTTATACTTGCCGATGCAAGTTTCGCAAAAAACTTTGCCGGTAATAAAATCTGATTTAAAATCAAAAGAAATAAAAAGCACAGTAAGGCCTGCAAAAGTTGCAATATTGTTTGCTCCTTATTATGCTTCAAAAGATACGTTCATACTTAATAAATCAAATGATGTTTCGAAAGAAATTCAGGTTGAAAAAAAAGTAAAGGAAATACAAGTACCGAAAAGAAATCAAATTGTAAATGAATCAAAAGAAGCACAAGTAATTCCCAAAAACAAAATTGTAATTGAATCAAAACAATTAGTTCTGCCTGAATCTGTGAAGATGATTAATCTTTTGGCTTTAGATTCAATTCGACAAGCCAATGCAATAAAACGAATTACTATTGATAGTTCTGTATTCCAAAATCAATCAATAGTAAAATCATCTTCTGCAAAATTTAAAACTGATTCAACTATCAATCATTTCAATCATATACTAATTGGCAAAAAACAATCTGTTGTATTAGTGCCCGGAATAAAAGAAAAATTCATTAAGCCAATTGCTGATGAATTTGTTGCTAAAGAAGAATCTGTTGCTATAAAGATGAAAAATTTATTGGAGTTAGATTCTTTGTACAAAAAAAATGCTGTTGAAAAAATTACTTTAGATAGTTCAGTCTATAAAAAATATTTGCCTGTAAAGAATAATTTAATTGTACAGACTAATTTAAAATCGAGAGAAATTACTGGAACTATTTTACCTAAAAATAAGAACAGATATTTTGTTCCATTGGCACCAAAAATAGAAGTACCGATTGAGCAAAAAATTATAACTCCAGTTGTTGAACAAAAAATTGAAACAAAACTTAATCAAAAAGAGATAAGTCCATTTGTCGAACAAAAATCAAAACAAAAAGTTGAGCAAAAGATTATTGTGCCTATTGTTGAAGAGAATACTTTAAAAGAAAATAATATTGAAGTTGCTTCGGCAGTAAGCAAAAAAGTATTGGATTCATTGAATAATTTTAAATATGCAGAAAAGATTACTATTGATAGTTCTGTATATGTTCCTAAAAAAGTGATTGATCAAAATAATCCAATCGTAAAAACAGAATTGCGTTCGCAGGAAATAACCGGAACTATTACTCCTAAAAATAAAAATAGAAATATTGTTCCTTCAATTCCAAAACCTATTGTGCAGAAACCAATCTTTGTTGCGAAGCCTGAAAGCGAATCTAAATCGCCATTAGAAACTTTAGACACTAATTTGATAGTTTCTAAAAAAGGAAATACTGAAATTGTAAAAACAAATTTGCGTTCAAAGAAAGTTGCAGGAACAATAATACCAGATAAAAAAAGTATTGCCATAGTTCCAGAAGAGCCAAAAAAAGATTCATTGCTTCAACAACAAAATGATGTTGAAGCAATGAACACTAATCCAATTGCAACTGCATCAGATGAACTACCACCATTAACCGGAGAAATTCCGAAAACCAATTTTCAATCAAAAAATGTCGGTTCAGAAACAACATTAGACCCTACAAAATTTTATTCT
>CAILAF010000448.1 GCA_903832075.1 uncultured Chitinophagaceae bacterium | reverse complement strand
TTGCCTGCCTAAGGCAGGCTTTTTGCAATCAACCCTTCTTTCACAGTGATGTTTTTTCAAAACCACTGTTTCAATCCACCCACAAAAAGCAAAAAATTGCGCCAGAAAAAAACAACTCAAAGCTATTATACATAACATGTAGTTAATAGGCTTTTTCAGCTTTCAGCTGGGGATAAACCCAATAAAAAAGCCTATAACCCCATTATGTATAATAGCCGCACAAAATCAACTGTATCGTCCTGAAATTTGTTTACAGATTTTTGTTTATAATCCTGTAATTTCTTTACATTTAATTTTTATCTTTGCGTTATCATATTCAAGCGGAGATAGGCTCTGCTGAGGAGCAACCTAACAAGGAATAAATATGATTAGCGACAAGTACGTCAGAAAAACGGGATAGTTGAGTTTCAGCTATCCTTTTTTTATGACAACTAAGAGCTATTAATGCCTTGAAAACCTAATACGAGACTGCGGTTTGTGCAGTTTTGTAATACGTCTTCCAATGTTTTTTGAACACACCTGATTGGCCATGAGCATATTCTGGTGTTTTCATATCCAAACTGGCATGAGGTCGACAGCTATTATAAATCTGAACTATTCGCTTCAGTTCTGTTATAGCATGTTCAATCGATTTCAGTCTCATTTGATTTAGCCACTCATCTTTTAAAATGCCATTCACACGCTCTGCTATTGCATTTTCACGAGGGTCTCCGTTTTCTGTCATGCTGATTTGAACATGATTCTTATTCAATACCTTGACATATTCACCACAACAGTATTGAACTCCTCTGTCAGAATGATGTATCAATCCTTCAGTTCTTTTGGGCAATTGTTTAAGAGCCATTCTTAATGCTTCAATTGTGTATTTGGCTTCTAATGTTGCTCCGATTGCCCAGCCTACTATTTTCCTGGAATAAGCATCGGTTATTAAATTCAAATAAACAAATCCAGCCACTGTTTCAATATAGGTAATATCACTAACCCATACTTGATTAGCTCGTGTTGGAATAAACTCTTTAATCAAGTTAGGATACTTACGCAACCAATGATTGCTATAAGTAGTTTTTACCCGACTTCGTCGCTTTCCAACCAATAATCCATGTCTTCTCAGGAAATCAAAGAAACTATCCCTACCAATGCTTAGTTCTGGTGGTAAACGAGGTTGGATTACCTCTAGCAACTTTCGACCACCAAGTTTAGGCATTAATTCTCGCTGTTTTTCAACTAATTGAAATAAAATCTCTTCTTTTACTTCTTCTTTGTAATTGTATTTACTTCGCTGGTAATAGGCTTGCCTACTTCTACCAAACAGGTCGCACAAACTATCAATATCTGATCCATAATAACTCGTGCGCAGCTCTGTTACCGTTTGGCTCCAGATTTTTTTCTTATATCAAATTTTAGCTCGCGCTGGGCAATGTCAATCATGGTACTCAATGCTTTAGTACGAAGTTGCTCGCGCCTTAAATCTTCTTCTAACTTCTTGATTTTTAATTCAAGTTCTTGTTCTAAAGTTGACTTCTGTTTCTCATTTTCCATAAATTGATCCAGTTCTTTTTGGTCTTTACTTGGTTTTGAAAGCCCAAATTTACGAATCCAATTGTTGATATTGTTCTTTCCGCCAAAATTATACTTCCTTTTTAACTCTGACTGACTTATATCTGTACTTAAATACTCTTGAACAACTTGTAATTTGAAGTCGTCCGGAAATTTGTTTCCAGTTGTTCTCATAATCCTGAATTGTGTTTACTTTTTTGTAAACCTATTTCAGGACTAGACAATAGAACAAAAATTCCCCTCTCCTCTAGGAGAGGGGTTAGGGGTGAGGTTTTTACCCCACAACCATGGCACTTAGTGTGATGCT
>CAILAF010000447.1 GCA_903832075.1 uncultured Chitinophagaceae bacterium | reverse complement strand
ATTTGTTCTATCAAACCAATTAAAAAAGGAGAAACATTTACTAAAGAAAATATTTGGGTAAAGCGTCCTGGCAAAGGTGGAATTTTGGCAGAAGAATTTGAAAATGTTTTGGGAAAAACTGCATCAAAAAACATTGATATTGATGTGCAAATTTTATGGGAGAATATATTATGAATAAGCGAATTGTCATTTTAACTGGCAATGATTTGCGACATCAATTTTTTAGAAAAAAACTTGCATTAACAAATGGAATTGAAGTTGTCCAATCATTTTGTGAAACTGTAAAACATATTATTTCGGAAGAATTTACTGAAGAAACAAAGTTTCGACATAAACATTTAGAGGCAAGGCATCAATCTGAAAAAGATTTTTTTGAATTGTATTTAAATACTGTTGAAGATAAGTCTAATCCCATTGTGATTGAGAGAGGAACTATTAATGATGAAAAGTATCCGCTTCAAATTGCGGCAATGAATATTGATTTAGTAATTGTTTATGGTGCTTCCATTTTAAAGAAATCGTTTCTTCATTTTTTCCCAAATAAAATATTAAATGTGCATTTGGGTTTATCGCCTTATTATAGAGGTGCGGGTACTAACTATTGGCCTTTAGTTGATGGATTGCCTGAAAGCAATGGTGCAACTTTTATGTTTATTAATGAAGGTATTGATACGGGCGAAATCATTCATCAAATTAGAGCTACATACTATTATTCCGATTCATCTTTTTCTATTGGTAATCGTTTAATAGAAGAAATGACACATGTTTTTGCAAATTTAATTTTGAAATTTGATTCGCTTCAAAAACCCCCGCTAGTTAATTTTAATCCACTTAGAAAATTTTGTAAGAACGCTGATTTTTCTGAAGAGTCAGTTAAAAAACTACATCAAAATTTTGCTAATAATATGATTGAAATGTATTTGAATGAGAAAGAGAAAAGAGATTTAAGTTTTCCTATTCAGGAAAATCCACTTTTATTCATTGGCTAATAAGAGCGTTCATATTTTATTATAATATGAAAATAACATTACTGTATAATTATTAATCTTTGCATATTGATTTGGTAAAACTTGAAAGAATTTAAATGAAAAAGAAAATAGTTTTTTTAACAGGTACTCGTGCAGACTTTGGTAAGCTTAAGTCGCTAATTGAAGTAGCGAAAACTGATGCAAGATTTGAAGTACACATTTTTGCTACTGGTATGCATATGGATTTAAAGTATGGATTTACAGTTATTGAAATTGAAAAATGTGGTTATAATAACATTTATAAATACATCAATCAGGATAATGAAAGTTTAATGGATATCACTTTGGCCAGAACTATTGATGGCTTTGCAAAATATATTCATCTTTTTAAACCTGATTTGATTGTTGTTCATGGCGATCGTGTGGAAGCCTTAGCCGGAGCTACTGTTGGCGCATTGAATAATATTTTAGTTGCTCATATTGAAGGTGGTGAATTAAGTGGAACAGTAGATGAATTAATTCGTCATGCTGTTTCTAAATTAAGTCATACTCATTTTGTTGCAAATGATGATGCTAAAAAACGTTTGATGCAAATGGGCGAAATGGATAAAAGTATTTATGTAATTGGTTCGCCAGATATGGATGTAATGCTATCAGGCAATTTACCTTCTTGGGAATCAGTAAAGATAAATTATGAAATTTCTTTTAATGATTTTGGAATTGCCATGTTTCATCCTGTAACAACTGAGATTGATAAAATGGATTTTTATGCAGAACAATTTGTTGCTGCATTAGAAAAAGCGAATAAAAATTTTATTGTTATTTATCCAAATAATGATAAAGGTTCAGAATTTATTGTTGCTAAGTTCAAGCGATTGATCAATAAACCTCAATTCCGTTTATTTCCATCTGTTAGGTTTGAAAATTTTTTAGTGATGATGAAAAATGCAAAATTCATTGTAGGTAATTCGAGCGCTGGCATTAGAGAAGCACCTTATTATGGATTGCCAACAGTTAATGTTGGAACAAGACAAAGTGGACGAACCAATAATCCTGATATCATTCATACCGGATATTCAACTACAGAAATTGTAAATGGAATTCATCAATCATTACAAAAAAAATTGTTGCCTCAACATTTATTTGGTGATGGAAAAAGTAATGCAAAATTTTTAGGGATCATTCAATCAGATGAATTCTGGAATACATCGAAACAAAAACAATTTAAAGACGGATAAAAAATTAATGGAACAGAAACAGAAAATAATTATTGAAGCTAATCAGCGTTCTTCGATCTTTAATTGGAAGGAATTTTGGCGTTATCGCGATTTGTTATATTTCATGGTATTGCGTGATGTAACAGTTTTATATAAACAAACTATTTTGGGTTTTACGTGGGCAATTATCAATCCTTTATTTCAAATAGTTATTTTCAGTGTGGTGTTTGGAAGTTTGGTTGGAGTTAAACCTGGTGTGGGTGATATGCCTTATCCGGTTTTTTCAGCATTGGCAGTTATTCCATGGACTTATTTCTCTAATTCATTGAACGCATCAGGTCAAAGTTTAATTACTGCTAATTCTATTTTATCTAAAGTTTATTTTCCAAGAATCATTTTTCCATTGGTACCAACACTTTCTAAGTTGGTTGATTTTGTAATTTCATTTTTGATATTAATAGGTGTCATGTTTTATTTTCATTATCAACCCGGAACAAATGTGGTTTATGTTTTCATTCCATTATTATTGATTATTATTTCATCTGCAGGATTAGGATTTTGGTTTTCAGCTTTATCAGTTCAATATCGCGATTTTAAATTTGCATTATCATTTATGTTGCCATTATTAATGTATGCTGCACCGGTAGTTTTTCCTGCAATAAAAATTCAACAAAAATTAGGAGATGCATATTATCATGCATATGCATTATATCCTATGGTTGGTGGTATTGAAGGATTTAGAAATTGTTTTTCTAATGGAGCAAAAATGCCTTGGGATATTATTGCTATAAGTGGCACAATGGCATTGGTTATTTTTATAAGTGGTGCATGGTATTTTAAAAAAATGGAAAAATATTTTGCTGACATCGCATAAAATTTTACATGAGTCATATAGTTATTGATGTACAAAATTTAGGAAAAGCTTATCGAATTGGTTTGAAAGAAAAACGAAGCGAAACATTAATTGGTGCAATATGGTCTGCATTAAAAAAGCCAATAAGAAATTTGCGTAATCTTAATAATCTTAAAAAGTTTAATCAACAAGATGATGAAGATATTTTTTGGGCGAATAGAAATATTTCATTTAAAGTAAACGAAGGTGAAGTGTTAGGAATCATTGGAAAAAATGGAGCCGGGAAAAGTACTTTATTAAAATTATTATCTCGCATTACAGAACCTACCGAAGGAAAAATTGAGATTGAAGGCAATGTGGCAAGCTTGCTGGAAGTCGGTACAGGCTTCAATCCTGAGTTATCCGGCAAAGAAAATGTTTATCTCAACGGAACAATTTTAGGTCTTACAAAAAAAGAAGTAGATGCACGTTATGATGAAATTGTAGAGTTTTCTGGGATTGAAAAGTTTATGGAAACTCCAGTAAAACGTTATTCATCCGGCATGAAAGTTCGTTTGGCATTTGCAGTGGCAGCACATCTTGATCCCGAAATTTTAATTATTGATGAAGTGTTGGCTGTAGGTGATGCTGAATTTCAAAAAAAATGTTTAGGTAAAGTTCATTCTGTTGCAAGTAAAGAAGGAAGAACTGTTTTATTTGTTTCGCATGATATGGCTGCTATTAAAAGTTTATGCACACGTGCATTGTTATTACAGGGTGGAACAATTATAAGAGATGGTAATCCAAACGAGGTTGTTGATTTTTATTTGAAGAATGCAAATGTTGCTGTTGAACATGGGTTTTTTATAGATGCTTCTAAAAGAAAAGGCAATGGAAAATTTCAAATAACAGGATTGGAGTTTTTAAATAGTAAGATGGAACAGCTATCTATATTGGAAAGTGGAATGGATTTGAATATTAAATTGTATTATAGATGTTTTGAGAAAGGAGTAAATCCTATTATCAATTTAATAATTAGAAATAATTTACAAATAGAGATTGGTAATTTATTATCAAGAGTATCGTATAATGGAGTGATGAAATTAAATGAAGAAGGATATGTTGTTTGTCATATTCCTAAACTGCCACTAATGCAAGGAAGATATTCTATTGATTTGATTATGAAGTATGATTTTGTGTTGACTGATGAAGTTGAGAATATTATTACTATTGATGTGGAAAAAGGAGATTATTACGGCACCGGAAAAATTATTGAATCAATGAGGGATGGAATTTTAATTAATCATAGTTGGAAAGTATCTTAAAAAAATAGTTGACAATATTTTTTAAATGAGTATGCAAAAAAAAAGAATTGCTGTAACTATCAGTTTTAGTTTTTCTATTCGTTATTTGGTTAGAACAGGTATGTTAGAAAAAATGAAAGCATTTTGCGAACCTGTGATTTGTATTTTCTGGAATCAAGAAGATTTAATAAATGAATTGCGTGTTAAAGGATTTGAAGTTCATCTATTGCCCGAAACCCAGCGTAGCAGTGCTTACAGCGATATTCGAATAAAAATTGATTATTGGTTCAAATTTTTTCAGTTAAAAAGTCCAACAAAAAATGTTGAACCTCGTTATATAGAAAAATTTAAAAGCAAAAAGAAAGTAATCATACAACGCTTAAGAGAGTATTACAATTTTTTTTTGTTATTAATACCGGGCGTAGCAGCCAATCTTCATAAAAGAGAAAAGCAGTTATTGCTTTCTGATACGAATTATAATGATATGCTGAAACTGGTGGATGAATTAAAAATTGATGGCGTATTTGCTGTAACACCTTTTCATGTTCAGGAAGATACTTTTTTGCGTGCAGCAGAATCAAAAGGCAAGTTGATGATTGCTTCCATCTTGTCTTTTGATAATGTAGTTAAACGTGGTTGGTTACCTGTAAATTATCAATGTTACATGGTATGGAATAAATACAATGCAAATGAAATTAGAAGAATATATAAAAAAGCAGTTCAGTTAAATAACGATAATGTTAACGTGGTTGGAGCACCTCAATTCGATTTTTATTCTTCAGCGAAATATATTCTTCCTAAAAAAGATTGGTTAGAATTAGTTGGATTACCGGATACCAACAAAAAAATAATTTTATATGCCGGCGGGCCGGTTAGTTTGTTTCCACAAGAACCTCAATTTTTGCAACATATTGATGAAGCAATTACTAATGGAACAATTCCTGGTGATCCAATTATTTTATTTCGATGTCATCCAATAGATAGAATTGAAAGATGGAAGAAGGCAATGGGCGAATCGAAAAATATTTTCTTTGATTCATCTTGGACCGGTGGTGGAAAATTAACTCATGCAAATATTACCGAACAAGATATCAATAAACTTTGTTCAACTTTATTTCATACAGATGTTCATATAAATGTTGCTTCAACCATGACTGTTGATGGTAGTGCTTATATGAAACCACAAATTGGACCTGGTTATGATGAAGTTTATCCTAATTCAAAATATCCTTTGGTTAGTTATTATTACCAAGAATTTTATTTGCCAATTATGAATACAAATGGCTTGGCAGTAGCACATAGTAGAAAAGAATTGATTGATTATGTAAGTGAAGCTTTGCAACATCCGGAACATTTCATAAAAAAGAGCAAAGACATTGTTGAAGCCATTATAACCTTCACTGATGGAAAATCTACTGATAGAGTAATAGAAGTTTTGAAAAGAGAAATAGAAAAATAATTTTTAGGTGAAGATTTTACATGTATTACCGAATTATTATCCTTCTGTAGGTGGTACACAAATATTTATGCAAAATATTTCTGAGCGTTGTGTTAAGGATTACGGCGATGAAGTAGAAGTGTTCACTACCAACTCTTATTACGGTCCTGAAAAAAAACAATTCAAATTAATTGAACCTTCTATTGAAATGCTTAATGGTGTTAAGGTTCAGCGTTTTTCATTTCTAAGATGGCATTTGTTTTTTTTAAGAAAGTTTGCAAAAGTAATTGCATTCATCACAAAAAAAACACCGTATTCATTGTTGCGATATATGCACGGACCTTGGTCGCCATCATTAATGAAAGCCATAAAAAAAACCGATGCCGATGTAATAGTAGCTTCATCTTCTAATTATTTATATATTTTATATTCATTGT
>CAILAF010000446.1 GCA_903832075.1 uncultured Chitinophagaceae bacterium | reverse complement strand
TTATTATAGTATTAATACATTAGCAATGGCTTTTGATGATAAAGGAACAGCTGAATGGACCAAAATTATTAATACCAGGCAATCCGACTGGGTGTATTATAGTTTGGGGTATAAGGCCTTGCCTATAAATGATAATATTTATTTTTTATACAATGAAACAGTAAAAAAGAAAATATTTATTACAGCTCAAAGCATTAATGCAAACGGAGAAATCAATGCCGGAACGGGTTTGAAAGAAGATATGATTTTAAGAGGAGCTGACCCTGAGTATACATTTCTTCCCCGATATGCACAAATGATTAGTGCAAATGAAATAGTATTGCCTTGTGTAAGTGGTGGTTATCTTTGTTTTGCAAAAATTGAATTTGAATAATTTATTATAGTGACAAACTTTTTCAGAAACAGCTCAGTTGCGTCAATCTTTTTTTTAGTAGTGCTTTGCATATTGGTGCATTCTCATTTTTTTGTTGAATCGCCAAAAGTGCAAATCAATGAATATGATGGAATAATCTCTATGTTATTGGTAAAGTTTATTAAGCCTTTATCATCCACTTGGTTATTTATTATTTATTTCGGCATTCTTTTATTTATTTCCATCCGATTAAATATGGTGCTCAATGATTTAAAAATGTTTCAACATAATGCATTCACTACTTCATTATCTTATGTATTGCTAACAGCCATGCTAACTCAATGGTGTAATATTACGCCAGCTTTTGTTGCCAATATTTTAGTCATGTGGATTTTTATAAAACTTTGCAAACTATATAACAATGCATCGCCCAAAACAAATTTATTCAATACCGGATTGATTGCGGGTTTAACTGTTTTGTCCTATCATCCAACAGCAGTACTTCTTTTATTGGTTTCATTTGCTTTGGCAGTTGTGAGACCATTTCGAATTACCGAATGGTTAGTGTTAGTGATAGGTTTTTTATTACCATTCTATTTTGTATTATCTTTTTTATTTTTAACCGATCAAATGAGTTTGATACAAAAATTTTTACCAGAACTTCAATTCAATATTCCTTTGAATAAAACTGATACATGGTTATGGGTTAATCTTTCCGGAATTACTTTTTTGTTGTTTATTGGAATGTATTATTTATCACCTGCAACGAATAGAATGGTTATTCAAATCCGAAAAAACTGGAGTGTGATGATTGTACTGCTGATTATATTATTACCTATTCCTTTTATTTTTAAAAATGCAGGAATAGAATCAGGGATGCTTGCCGTTTTGCCTTTATCCGCATTTGTATCCAATGCTTTCTTATATCCGAAACGTTCATTGTTCCCTAATTTGCTTTTAATTCTTGCACTAATAATTATTATTCATAATAATTGGATGTTAGTTAAAATTTAATTGCATTATTCATTGCCTCGTTAACTTTACTCCTTAATATTTTTTTTATGAAGTATGGTGTTGTTGTTTTTCCGGGTTCTAATTGCGATAGAGATATGCAAGATGCCTTGCAAAATGATTTAGGTAAAGAAGTGGTAATGCTTTGGCACAAAGACAAAGACATCAGCATGTTTACTACAAACGATTGTATTGTTTTGCCCGGTGGATTTTCTTACGGCGATTATTTAAGATGTGGTGCTATTGCGCGTTTCAGTCCAATGATGCAAAGTGTTATTGAATTTGCCAATAAAGGTGGTAAAGTTTTAGGTGTTTGTAATGGCTTTCAAATTTTATGTGAAAGTGCATTATTGCCGGGTGTATTATTACAAAATGCCAATCAACAATTTATTTGTAAAAATATTTTTATAAAAAATGCTAATTCATCCGCGCTAAAAATTCCTATTGCACATGGCGATGGAAGATATTATGCTGATGATATTACTTTGAATGATTTAGAAAAAAATAACCAAATCATTTTTCATTATTGTGATGAAGCCGGAAATATTGATGCAGCATTTAATCCAAATGGAGCTGTAAGGAATATTGCTGGCATTCGTAATAAGGAAGGAAATGTTTTTGGAATGATGCCGCATCCTGAAAGAGCCACTTCTAAAGCATTGAACAATTTAGATGGAATAAAAGTATTTGAATTGTTAGGATTGAATTAACAATATTGCAACAACCAATTTGTCAAAATAAGTATCAATTTGTAAAATAAAAATTTTGTATGAAAAAAATATTACTTGCATTAATCATTTCAATAAGTATAATAAATGTATTTGCTCAACCAAAAGATCCGGTTAGCTGGAAGTACGAAGCAAAAAAGAAAAGTGCAAGCGAATATGAAATTGTTGTTACAGCTACTGTTCCTGAACCTTGGCATATTTATTCTCAAAATACAGGGAAAGGCGGACCAATAGCAACTTCTTTTTCCTTTAAAAAAAATCCATTAGTTGAAATAAGTAACAAGTTGAAAGAGAATGGAAAGTTGGAAAAAGTATATGATAAGAATTTTAAAACCGATGTGTTGTTTTATGCCAATTCGGTTGTATTCACTCAAACTGCTAAAGTAAAAGGAAATATAAAAACAAATATTTCCGGAACAGTTGAATACATGATTTGCAACGATGAACAATGTTTGCCTCCAACAAAAAAATCATTTGATATTCAGTTGCAGTAAAGAATTACTAATGAAAAAAATCTTTGTAAGTTTTATTTGTTTAATTATTACTGCAATAAGTTTTGCTCAATCAAAACCAATAAACTTTTCTGCAACAGCTAAACGTATTGAAAATGGCTTGTATGAAATAACTGCCATTGCTCAAATGCAGGATGGATGGCATTTGTACGGCAACAATCCAACTGTTGATGGATTAGAGCCTGTAAAATTTTCTTTTGATTATGAAAATGCGAAACCGGTAAATGATATTTCTTTCAATCATCCCTCACAAATTATTCCCGATCCAATTTGGGAAAATAAAAAAGTAAATGTTTATACCGGAACTGTTGAAATAAAACAACAAATAAAAATTACAGACATTATTCCTTCTTCTTTAAAAACAACCATCACCGCAAATATTGGAAAAGGGAAAGATGAGTTTCAAACGGCGGAACAAATTGTAGAATTAAAATTGGAAGGTGGCATTGAAGCGAATGCGAATTCTATAAAATTATCATCGGTTGATATTAATCATCCGTTAAATGATTGCGGTAAAAAAAATGATACAAAAAATAGCGGATTTTTATCCATTTTCTTTTTAGGTTTTCTTGGAGGATTGATTGCATTGCTTACGCCTTGCGTGTTTCCAATGATTCCGGTTACTGTTTCTTTTTTCACTAAACGTGCTGCCAATAAAAAACAAGGCATTAGTAATGGCGTGTTATATGGATTGTTTATTTTCCTGATTTATTTATTGGCAAGTATTCCGTTTCATATTTTAGGAAATGTGCAACCGGAAATTTTTAATAATATTTCTACCAATGCGTGGTTGAATATTATTTTCTTCATCATCTTTATTGTATTTGCTTTTTCATTCTTTGGATATTTCGAAATTACTTTGCCAAGTAATGTTGCAAGTAAAGCAGATTCAAAAAGTGGGTTAGGAAGTATTGGTGGAATTTTCTTTATGGCATTAACATTAGCGATTGTTTCTTTTTCATGTACCGGTCCAATATTAGGTTCTTTATTGGTTGGTTCATTAAGTGGTGGTGCATGGCAATTAACAAGTGGCTTAGCAGGTTTTGGTTTAGCATTGGCATTGCCATTTGCATTGTTTGCCATCTTTCCAAATTGGTTACAATCATTACCAAAAAGCGGTGGTTGGTTAGATACTGTAAAAAAAGTTTTAGCATTTGCTGAATTAGCATTGGCATTTAAATTTTTATCGAACGCAGATTTAGTAATGCATTGGGGAATTTTAAAAAGAGAAATATTTTTTGGTGTTTGGATATTGATTGGTGCCGGATTAACATTATATCTCTTTGGTTTAATTCGTTTGCCACACGATTATAAAGGAATGAAAATAAGTAATGGCCGAAAACTGTTTGGTGTGATTGCTTTATTATTCACTTTATATTTAATTCCCGGTGTTACGCCAACAAAATATGCCAATCTTCAATTATTAAGCGGATTCCCGCCACCTCTGCATTACAGCGTATATGGAAAAGAGAATGTAATTGGAAAAGGATTAGAAGCCAATGTGATGAATGATTATGATAAAGCTTTGCAATTAGCAAAACAACAACATAAACCTTTATTGATTGATTTTACCGGATGGGCATGTGTGAATTGCAGAAAGATGGAAGAAAATGTTTGGACACAACCCGAAGTGTATAATTACATTAAAGAAAACTTTATATTAGTTTCTTTGTATGTTGATGATAAACAAAAATTGGATATTCAAAAACGTATTAATAATTACAAAACAAAAGATGGCAATTTAAAAGACATTATTTCTGTTGGTGATAAATGGGCAACCTTTCAATCAGAAAATTTTAATCAGGTTACGCAACCTTTGTATGTTATTTTAAATAATGAACAACAATTAATTAATAATCCTGTTGGTTATACACCCGATGCAAAAGAATATAAAGCATGGTTGCAATGCGGTAATGAAACGTTTTTTTAAAGAAATAGAAAATCCCTTCATTTATGAAGGGATTTTTGTTTGGTTGTCATCCTGCAATGATGTTGGCAAACAATCGTTAGATGAGCAGAATGACAATTTATTTACTATTATAAAACTATTTGATTTTCTACCATCATCTTTCTTAAATTAATTAATCCATAACGCATTCTTCCCAAAGCCGTATTAATACTGGTGTTGGTGATAGTGGCAATTTCTTTAAAACTCATATCGGCATAATGGCGTAACACAATTACTTCGCGTTGTTCTTCAGGTAATAATTCTAACATATGGCGAATTTTATCATGACTTTGTGCTTGCACCATTTTAGTATCGGCACTTTCGCTGTTCACATTAATCATCTCAAAAATATCTTTATCATCGCTGTGAATTATTTTAGTGCGCTTTGCTTTTCTAAAATAATCAACACATAAATTATGCGAAATACGTAAAGCCCATTGAATAAATTTTCCTTCTTCATTATAACGATTGCTTCGAAGCGTATCAATTACTTTAATAAATACTTCCTGAAAAAGATCTTCGGCTAAGTGCCTGTCTTTTACCAAAAAGAAAATAGAAGAAAATATTTTCTCTTTGTAACGATTAATTAAAATTTCAAGGGCTTGATGATTGCCATCTTGAAATGCACGGATTAAATCCGTATCCAACGCTTGTTGTAGCGGTCTCATAGTAGTAGGGTTTTTGAAAAAAAACTTCAAAAATTATAGGATACTTGGATACAGTAAATTGAAATTTTGTATCACGGATTAAACAGTTTGATGATAATCAACTTCAATTATGGTTTGAAATTAATCATGTTTTAATCTTATACAAACTTTAATTGGCTTTGTTGAAAAATATAAAAACGATTTGCGGATATCCACATTTTTTCTTCTTTCGTTCAAGTTAACGCAGAATATTCTGTTTATTTGTTCAGGCTATGGCAACAAAAACAATTTCATCTAGATCATCATCTTCAATAATTTCTAATAATATTATTGTTAAAGGTGCACGCACACATAATTTAAAAAATATAAACGTTGAATTTCCGAGAAACAAATTAATTGTTGTAACCGGAGTAAGCGGTAGCGGTAAATCATCATTAACTATTGATACTTTGTTTGCAGAAGGTCAACGTCGTTATGCCGAAAGTTTAAGTGCATATGCCCGTCAGTTTATGTCGCGAATGGTAAAGCCTGATGTTGATTATATCAAAGGCTTATGTCCTGCAATTGCAATTGAACAAAAAGTAATTACTCGCACACCGCGAAGTACTGTTGGCAGCATGACGGAGATATATGATTATCTGCGTTTGTTGTTTGCAAGAGTTGGTAAAACTATTTCACCTGTTAGCGGAAGAGAAGTAAAGAAAGATGATGTGAGCGATGTTGTAAATGCAATTAAAAAATTAACTGAAGGAACTAAAGTGGTGATATTGGTTCCTTTTAAACAACATGCTAAACGTGCTGTTAAAGAAGAACTGAATATATTGATGCAGAAAGGTTTTAGTAGGTTACAAGTTTCAAGTAACAAGTTACAAGGAAAAGAAATTTTCAG
>CAILAF010000445.1 GCA_903832075.1 uncultured Chitinophagaceae bacterium | reverse complement strand
GATTCATCTCTTCTTTCTAAAGTATAATCTCCGGGATATAAAACTTCTCCTCTTATTTTTACATTGCCCAACATTTTATAATTTAATAACTCCGGAACAAAAACATAATCCAATGGTTGCAATTCAAATCCTTTATTTATGTTTTGCAAAGATGAATCAACATCAAGTGTAATCAAATCAATTAGTTTATTAGCGAGTGTGTCTGCTTTATTTTTTTTGAGGCGATTAATTTCTACACGATGATTGGCAGCATTAATGTTAAAGCCACCGGCCAATGCAATCAAATCTTCCAACTTCATTCCTTGTCTGAAAAAATAAGTTCCTGCTGCACGAACAGAACCGCTTATTGTAACAGAAGGAATATCTTTCAAACTATCTTTTGCTAAAACAAAAATTGAATCTTCGCGATTTAAGACAATATCGCTTTCATTGCTATTCATGAGTTTGTTGAGATCAAATGAAAGCATTACCCTGTCTGCATTTGCAGATAATCGTTTTATATAACCTCTGCTTAAAAAAACATCTTCGCGTAAGCCATCTGCTTTTTGAATGAGTTGTTTCAACGATAAATCTTTTGTCAATTCATAAATACCCGGGCGATTAACTGCACCGGATAAAATAATTCTGTTCTCGAATTTTGGATTGATCTTTTCAAAATAAATAGAGTCTGCATTTTTTGGAATATAATAATTAAAATCTTCGGCAACAACATCTTTCACTCTTCTTTCTTTCATTCCAACTTCAACAACTTTGGCAACTGATTTGTAAGCATTATCGCTGAAGCCACCGGCATATTTTAATAAGTCAGTCAAAGTTTCTTTATCTGATAATTCATATACAGCCGGTTTTTTTATTTCGCCTGTTAAGTTTACTCTTTTTTGATAAACAGGAATACGAATAATATCTTGATCTTCTAATCGAATATTTTTATCTAATGTTCCTTTTTGAAGAAAAGAATAAAAATCTATTACTTCAATTACTTTGTTATTTCTGATCAATTCAATATTTCTCAGCGAGCCATTATCTGTTGGTCCGCCTGATTCATACAATGCATTAAAGAAACTTGCTAAAGAAGAAATGGTATACGTGCCAGGCTTAAATGCTTCACCAATAATGGAAACGCTTATATTTCTGATATTACCCAAACTAACAAATACTTGTGTCTTTCCTGAGCTGATAGCAGGATATGCAACGATCAATTTATTTTTTATTCTTTTTGTTGCTTCATCAATGGTGATGCCGTTAACATGAACCAATCCTGCATGTGGTAATGCAAAAATACCTTCAACAGATACTTTATCTTGAATGGTTGCTTCATTAAAGCCTGTTAATGTAACGATCAGTTCATCATCCGTTCCTAAAATATAATTTTTAGGTGTTGCCATTCTAAAATTTGGAGAGAAAGATTGATTAGGTGTATTAAAAAAATCTAATCCGTAAATATTCGATTTACTTCTAAAGCCGGGCAATTGTAATATCAATGATGTATCTCTGAAAAGTCCGGTGGTATCTTTTATATTGCCTTTTGATAAAGTACTTTGTTTGGTGTTTTTTAATTGCGATAATCTTTTTTTAATGCTCGTTATTTCTACAGTGCTTAAACCTTGTTTTGATAAATAATTGCTGATGTCATTTTCACTCATGCCTGCAGCCTGAGCTTTTTCATATAATTGAAGCAATTGTTGATCAGATATTTGCCCACCTGCTTTTGACGGTGAATTTTGTGATTGACCAATAAAATAAATTCCTATAAAAAATATGGTATAAATCGCTTTTCTAATCATGTTTTAAAGATATGATGCTGATAAATGTACGCAACAAATATCTTAATTATTCGTGATAATCAAATACGGACTCAATTTTAAAGATTTATAATCCGTAATTAAAGCCAATGCTGATGGTATTATTTGTTATAGAAGTTCCTGAAACATTCTTTTGATTGGAGAAATTTGCATTGCCCTGCAAGTATAAATTATGCTTCCATTCGTAAGAACACTGTAAGAATAATTGCTTCAACGAATATTGATAATCAAAAAGGAAATTTGGTTCCGGTAAAAAATATTGTTGAAGCGCTGTACCTGCTCCGCCTTTTCTAATATATTGATAACGGGCATATAGTTTTACTCTCGCTAATGGCGTATATCGCGCCGATAAAATTAATCTGTCAAAATTATTCCCCATCCAGTCTCCTAAATTAAATGAATGATTGGTATAATATTGAACAGGATTCAAGTTTGCATAAACAAAAGGATTAACTCTTGTATATTCTCCGGTAAGGGTTAAATCAGGAATAAAAGCATCTGTAACCGAAGCGCCAATATTAAAACCTAATTGATTACGATTGCTATCGGTAAAAATTTTTGTGATACGTATTTCATCAACAAACAATGTTGCATACAAATGTGTTTTCTTTATCCAGTTTCTTGCACTTGCTTGGAAAAAGAATTGACCATTATCACCAGCCAAAATATTTCCATTGCTCGAAATATTATCATACACTTTAAAAAACATCAATGGCATTAAATAGCCAACATTAATTTGTTCGCTATAAATAATTGATTCACCCAAACTCAAATCAAAATGTTTAGTTGGCTTAACAGTAATGGAATGCGTTGCCATGAACTTAGGAATATAAAAAACTCTTTTACCGCCATATGCTGTATTGTAATAACTATATGTTCTTGATGAATCAACAATATTTGAATTTAACCATGCATGCACATAATTAAAGCTTAACCATTTTGTTGGTTGATAATCTAAACGGATGTAAGGATAAGCAGGAGATTTATCTGATAAAACCATTTTACCATTTTCGCCATAGCCCCAGGTTAAATAATCTTGACCAAAACTGATAGAACCGTTCTTCCAGCTGTAAGCCATACTGGCTCTAATTTCTGTGTAATTAATGTTATGAATAAAACCCGGATCGGATTGTTTTACAAAACCCGGATTTGAATCGGGAATACTGGTTGTATCTGCACCGTTTCCGTTTAAAGTAACATCGTTTCCGTAAAACTGAAATCCAAAATGTTTACCGATCTTTCCCCAAACAATCATACCGATACCGCGTTGCGTATAATTAGTATTTGTACCACTAACTCCACCACCTTGAATAATTGGATCAACATTAATTAAAAAATCTTTATCAGCTGCACTGAATGCTCTCCATCTTTTATTGGTATCTTTTTTTAAGAAATCAACTTTGTTTGAATTTTTATCGTTGGCATATTCTTCTAAATAAAATGCTAATTCTTTTTTTTCAATCTCAGATAATTTATCTTTTTCATTATTTAATTCAGCTAATGCCTGATTAATTTTTGTTCTGCTGATAGGTTGTATCAGATCATCAAAAACGATATAACCTTTTTGTGCCATCAATGATAAATAACTGTACACTTCGTTTCTGTAATTCTCCCAAACCATTTGTGCTTGGGTATTTTGTGCAAATGAAATGATAATAAGAGAACCGAAAATTATTTTTAGTATGTATGATGGTATCTTCATTATTTCAAAATTCATGCTTTTTTATTAGTTGGCAATAATTCTTTCATTACTAATAAATATTTATCTGTAATACTATCCCAATTATATTTTTCCGTGATGGCTTGAGAAGATTTATTTCTCATTTCAATTACCATTTCATTATTCGAATCAAGATATTGAATTTGCTTGGCAATTGATGGAGGATTCTTTTCAAAATAAATTCCATATTCATTAGCGGAAAGCATTTCTTGGCTGAATCTTGTATTCAATGCAAGAATAGCGCAATTGCTTGCCAGTGCTTGAATTAAAGTGGGATTAGTGCCACCAAATTCATGCCCGTGAATATAAGCGTAACAATGATGATATAAATCTGATAATTCATTGGCATCATTTACATAACCTGCAAAAATAATATTTGCGTGATTTGTATTTTTTATAGCATCTGCATAAGCATCTTTATAACTCACATCACCAACAATCAATAACTTTTTATTTGAATTAGATTGAATAAAACCTTGAACGATGATATCAGCATTGTTATCGGGAATTAATCTGCCGATAACTAAATAATATTCTTGCTGAACTAAATTTAATCTTTGTAAAATATTAGTGTTGAATGATTGAGTTTTGTTGGCACCATAAGCAATAACTATTGACGCAGCATTAAATTTTTGTTCATATTCTTTTTGCATTTCATCGGCATCGGCAATAATTCTATCATATAATTTAGTGGCACACCATGCGGCAAATAAAAAATATTTGCTTCCTAATCCTTTCCACTTTGGTCGTTGCCATTCCAAACCATCAACATTGATGATTGTTTTTTTCCGAAATATTTTTGTGAGTAATCCAAATGGTCCATTGGCGGCGTTGACTATTAAAATAATATCTGCATTGCTGAAACAGGCGTGCAGTATGGATCGTAGCGAATGTGTTAACTGGCTTAAAGATTTTGTTTCTATCGCATTCATGTATTTTAAATGAATGCCATTTACAGTTTCCGGAAAAGATGAAAACAATTTTTTATGACAATAAATAGTTACTTGAACATTTTTTTGAATTAACCTTTCAGATAATTCTTTTACAAATGTGTCGTAACCGCCATATACATACGGATAACCTTTAGCACCTATAATAGAAACTTTCATTGAATGGCTTTAATAATTTTTTCCTGAAATTGTTGCAGAGAAAAATGTTCGTTCACTCTTTTTTTACCTGCTGCACCCATTTGCTCTCTCAAGGTTTTATCATTGATCAATCTTTCCATAGAATTCGCTGCTTCATCAACATTGTTCAACGGAATAAATATTCCTGTTTCATTTTCTTTTATCATTTCCAATGCGCCGCCTTGTTTAGTTGCCACGACAACTTTGCTTGCAGCCATTGCTTCCAAAACAACGGTGGGCAAGGAATCAGGCATGATAGATGGCAAAACAAAAATATCAAATGCTTGCAATGCATTGCCAATATCATTTCTTAATCCGGTAAAATAAACATCGTTAAAAATATTTTTTGTTGCAACAATTTCTTTTAAATGAGTCAATAATTTTTCGTTATTGTCATAAGTATCGCCAACTATTATAAATGCAAGCGAATGTTTTTTTTCTTTTAATTTTCCGGCAATTCGTAAAAAATAATCTTGTCCTTTTCTATTCGCAATTCTTCCAATGGTGCCGATAATAATTTTATCATCAGCAATATTCAATTCTTTTTTTAATGTAGATGTTGATGGATTGAAAGCTGCATAATCAAAACCATTATATACCAAAACAAATTTGTTGGGTACATTATTTTTTTGCCAATGATTAATGACCGCCTGCGAAACAGCAATGGCTTTAGTGCAATAATTATTCAACATCCAAGCAATAAAGCGAACCAATATTTTCGGGGTTTCAATTATTTCATGCACGTGCCAAATATGTTTTGTATGCATGGCCTTTGCTGCAAATGCACCGGTTAAAACTGCGGTTGTATTGGAATAAACTACATCAATATTTTTTTCTTTGATGATTTTTTTTAGTGATTTAATAGCTTTGAAAGAATAATACAAACGATTAATGATGCCAACAGGAGTAAAATATTTTCTTCTGATAACGCCCAATCGAATAATATAAATTTCGGCATTTGTTTTTCTGATCTCATCACATAATGGCCCTTCTTCTGAAACTACCACAGTAATTGTATAGCCTTGCTGCGCAAAGGTTTTAACGGTTTCCAAGAAAACTTTGCTTGAGCCATATAATCCGGATGAACTGTTTAAAGCCAGAATATTCATAGAGTAATAATAGATAATATTTAAGTAACTAATTATTTTTTCTTACAAATGCACTTCCTGATTTATCGGCCAGCAGTATTACAAACTCATTGTGCGCTTTACAAAATTCATCAATCGCTTTTTTTGCACCTGTCCAATATGCACCAGAATAATCATGTAATAAAAATATTCCTCCTTTAGGCATTAATGGATAAAAGAAATTTAAACCGGCTTTCATTGGTTCATACAAATCACAATCAAGACTAACTACCGCATATTTTCTTTTATGAATTTCAGATAATGAGTCGGGAAAATATCCAACAACAAACTCACAAATTGACGCTGCTTCTCCAATTACTTCTTTAACCATTGAAACAGAAGTATCATTAAATTCAATTGGTTTTTCAATATCAACACCTTTTATATCTCGTTTATCAAATCCAATAAAAGTATCAAATAAAAATACTTTCCTTTTATTTTGAAAAGCAATATGTGCTAAGATGGCAGCAGTATTTCCTCTCCATACACCCACTTCCGCAAAATCGCCTTCAATATTTTCTTCAATGATTTGTTTGATATTTAAAATATAACTCCATAGACGAACAATATCTGGCGAATTATTTTGCGAATTGAATTGAATAAAATTATCTAATGTATTTGCAAATTCAGGATGCTTATTAAACTTGGTTTGTGAGTCTGGATGATAATTTAAGTATAGATTGAAAAGATTTAGTTTTTGGAAACGCACCAATATCATTAACAGTAATTTTTTGACAATCTTTATTTTAATAAAATGATAGAT
>CAILAF010000444.1 GCA_903832075.1 uncultured Chitinophagaceae bacterium | reverse complement strand
TTTTGAAACCCCAAAACAGGTAGAACGGCAAGACTAATTATTCCAAATGGGAAAAATAGTTTTCTATGTTGTCTGTGTCGTTTCATTTTGACTTTCCAGTTTCGTGTTGGCTCGTTCTCATAATTACTTTTGACTTTTTTATACCCCTGATTTTCCACTACAAATCTAACCATATTCGGCTGTATTTGTCTTATTAGACCAAAGTTTACAAATATACGTTTATTGTTTTCATCACTCCCCACACAAAAAGCCTCGTATTTCTACGAAGCTTTTTTTGTTTATATACTTATTAAGTTTGCCACATTAAAATTAAAAGTAGTTTTGTGAAAGTTAAGTTTCTTAAATAAATAAGTAAACTTAATTGTAAGAATGATTATTTTCAAGTGGCTTGATAGGCAAATAAGAAGAATAAAGCGGAAGCAAAGATTAGGCGAAAAGTTTACTTCAAACTTGACTTGGAGAAGATTTTCGACAGAGCAACTCCTTAACTTAAATCATGGTATTGACTTTAATAATGTAGATAAAATTTATGAAATTGGTTGGTGTAATGGAAAAGACAAATATCTTGGTATATTGAAGTTTTTAATAAAATATAAAGCATTAAACGCCATTCGTTACCTTGATAATACAATTGAGGATGGGCAAGATGAAATGGGTTTTATTCCAAGGGGAGAATATTTAAAGACTTACCTATGGGCGATGAAAGACGGGAGAATATTTGTTCAATTAGTAAAAGGTTCATTTGATACGAAAGAAGAGGAAGTCGAATTTGAACAAGATATTAAACTGATAAACTTTAAAAATATCAATAAGAGAAAATTAATTTATCCGATTTGACAAACCTAAAACATTATACTAAAAGCGAAATAATAAACGCAAGATAGTGGACAATCGGTAACAAAGTATTAGCTTATTCGTCCACACACACAAAAAAAGCCGCGTATTTCTACGAGGCTTTTTTAGAATTTAGAGATTAGAATTTAGAATTTCTTCTACTTAGTAGTAACTGTAATCACTTCACTTGGCAAACCTGCTCCTACTGATGAAACACCAAGATAAATACATTGATAATCGGTACGTGAATCAAGACTTCCTATTTCTGTTGTTGGCAGTTTATGAGTTTTTATTATTACAGGATGTACTCCCAGCGAAGGGTTGGCAGGGTCGATAAGTGATGGCTGAATAACCACAGTGCCATCAACAAATGTAACACCCGATAAATCTTTGCCGGCAATATATATATAATGACCTGCAAATTCGAGTTTTTCGCCTGATATTGCGAGGCTGCCTATCATTGTACCCGGTGTGCCTGTGGCAATCCCCTGAACAGGAAGTTTCGCTTTTTTTACTTCTGTGGATGAAGCATTAAATCCGCCGGCAATAATTGTAGGCACATCGCCTTTGGCTATGCGTGTTACATATTTTGCGAGTACGCGCAAATCGTCGTTTACAATTTTTACGAATTTCTTCACTTCAGCTACTGCTTCGTGGTTTCCTTTGTCGGCAATTTCCGATTGTTTTGACAGATAATCGTAATCAGTTTCAAAATCTCCTAAATCCAAATCCGGAGTAGGAAATTTGGCCACATTGTTTCCAATGTCGTCATGAACTTTGATTGCAAATTTAACTTTGTCGGCAACTGATTTTTTTATAAAATCAATTTTTGCTACTGGTGTTTTAGGCATTTTTATTTAATTTAAAGGTTTAACTATTATTTTATTTAATTCTATTTTATACTAATCGGATTCGTTTTTCGGCTTGCTTAGTTCATTCGGCTCAAAACGGATTCGTTTTCCGGCTTATTGAGTTCGTTCGGCTCAAAACGGATTCGTTTTCCGGCTTG
>CAILAF010000443.1 GCA_903832075.1 uncultured Chitinophagaceae bacterium | reverse complement strand
CGGTGGCATTAAATAAATTATTCCCGACAAATTTATTGGCGCTTCTCATCATGGGAGTAGTTGCATTAAAAACAATGTAAGGTTGAAAATTAATAGCATTGGCGGTAAATGCAGGACGTTTTGTACTCATTTGAGAAATAAGGTTTCCGGTAACAGCAGCGGTTGACTGGTCAGCCCAGGAAGTAACGGCAGCACCTGTAACACCTGCATCCGACTTTACCCAGAATTTTAAATTGCCTGCCGAAGTTCCCGGATAAGATGGGCACGCAGCAATTGTCCTTGTTCCTGCAGGATTATTAGCCGCAGGAGACCGGGTTACACCTCCTATAGTTACACTATTGGCAGCTACAAGCAGAGCATCCACATTGTTACCAACAGTGGCGGCAGAATTCATATCATAAGCAATCCAAAAATAATTTGTTCCGCTTGCTAATGCCTGCGAACCGTTAATAGTTATATTTCCTGCAGCCGGGGCAGTTCCGCCTGCTGCAAATTCACTGGTATTACTAAATACACTGGTTGTGCCGGTATAATAAATATGAATATTGGAAACATCGGATGTTGGTGCTGTACCTGCCATTGTCATTATTATTTGCGTAAGCGACATGGTACAATTTGCAGCTTTCACCTGAATAGAAATTATAGGTTGATTATAATCGCAAGTATAAATAGTTGCTGCAGATGCCTGAACAACAGTGCAGGAAGAAAGAGCCCAATTAAAAGTTTGACCGGAAGCGGGAACAACAGGACCTGTAGAAGAATATGTGCAGGTAGAATTACTGGCGCCGCCGGCTGTTGTTGCAGCCCAATTAGTAGTAGTAGTTCTATTATTAAAATCTCCGCTTGCTCCTCTTAATCCAACTTGAAGATAAGGCGTGGTGGCACCTGCAGAAATTGTTCCGCCATAAACAATGTTGATATCATTCGTAGAATAATTTAATCGTATTTGAAAACTTATTCTTTCAGAAACCCCTTTTCGACACATATCCTGCCATTGAATTACAAATTCGTTGGATGCTGCAACGTTTTGATATCTTATTTCAGGAGTTGTGAGAAGGACAGAGGATTTATTTAAATCATTTCCAAAAGCGGAAATGGCACCACTATAACCAGCTGCATTTGAAACTGGAGTATAATTATTAGTGGCAGGAGCAGACCCAAAAGTTATAAAACCATTGGTTGAAACATAAATACTCGTGTATGCAGTACAATTAAATGAAAAACTAGGTATTGTGATAGCAGAAGATATAACATCATCCATAGAGGCTGATAAGCCATTCCATAAAACGGTTCCTCCTGCAATAGCTGTATATGTGCCCGATGTAGAGGTGAAAGGATAAGTACTTACCTGCCCAAAAATGTTATTTGAAATTAAAACGAAACAAATAAAGATTAAATACCTACGTAATAATTGGAGCATTGAGGGATTTTATTTTTTCAAAAATACTAAAACCTTTCTACTTGTACGTGAAAAAGATATTAAGGTTTCAATAATATTTCAAATAATCAATTATCCTGCAAACTCGCCAAATACTTTACGCATTACATCCGCTATTTCTCCCAAAGTAGCATAATTTTCAACAGCTTCAAGTATTGTCGGCATTAGATTAACTGTTCCGTTAGCGTCGGTTTCAAGTTGTTTAAGAATGGTATTTACCTTGTCGTTATTCCGTTCGGCTTTTACTTTGTTGATTTTATTTATTTGTAATTGACGAATAGAATCATCAATTGAAAAAATATCCTGAAGAGGTTTTTCTTCCGCAGTAAACTTATTTACACCAACAATTATTTTTTCTTCTTTCTGAATATCATTTTGGTATTTATAGGCAGATGCAGCAATTTCATTTTGCAGATATCCCTGTTCTATCGCAGCAACTGAGCCACCCATAGCATCAATTTTATTAATGTATTCCCAGGCTGCTGCTTCCACTTCGTTTGTCAATGTTTCTACAAAATAAGAACCTGCAAGCGGGTCAACGGTATCAGCAGCGCCACTTTCATAAGCAATTATCTGTTGAGTTCGTAAAGCGATACGTGCTGCTTCTTCGGTAGGCAAAGCGATTGCTTCATCAAATCCATTGGTATGCAAACTTTGTGTGCCTCCCAATACAGCCGACAAAGCTTGGATAGTTACACGAGGAATATTATTTTGAGGTTGTTGTGCTGTAAGTGTTGAGCCGCCTGTTTGTGTATGAAAACGCAGCATTTGTGCACGTGGGTCGGTAGCTCCTAATTCCTTTGTTATCGTTGCCCACATCCTGCGCGCAGCACGAAACTTAGCTACTTCTTCAAATAAATTATTATGAGCATTGAAGAAAAAAGATAATCGCTTCGCAAATACATTTATGTCCAAACCT
>CAILAF010000442.1 GCA_903832075.1 uncultured Chitinophagaceae bacterium | reverse complement strand
CCAAGAAAATCCGTTCATTGAGTTTAATCGCGAATTTTTAATTCCGCACATGGTTTCAACAGAAGGTCCTGCTTTGGCCGTTGCAGATATTAATCATGATGGATTGGAAGATGTATTTGTTGGTTCATCAAAAACATTTCACAACGCTATTTTTTTACAACAGCCTAATGGAAAATTTATTCAAACAAAACAACCATTAATGGCATTGGATAGTATGTATGAAGATGTGGATGCACAATGGATAGATGTAAACAACGATGGCAATTTAGATTTGGTAATTGCAAGTGGCGGCAATGAATATTATGGAACTGATGAACATTTATTGCCAAGAGTTTATTTGAATGATGGCAAAGCAAATTTTAAAAAGTTAGATGGTGCTTTTAAAAATATTTATGTAACACAATCATGCATTGTTCCTTTTGATTTTAATGGTGATGGTTTTGTTGATCTGTTCATTGGCGGAAGAGTAGTGCCTTGGGAATATGGTAAAACACCGCAATCATATTTATTACAAAATGATGGCACCGGAAAATTTATTGATGTAACAGAAAAATATGCAAAAGAGTTATCAAACATTGGAATGGTCACCAATGCTTTATGGTTTGATATTAATAAAGACGGACAAAAAGATTTAATTGTTAGCTGTGAATGGGGCGGCATTTATGCATTCATCAATAATAAAGGTTCGTTCACTAAAAAAACATTGACTGATAAAAGCGGTTGGTGGAATTTTGTTTTACCTGTTGATATGAATAATGATGGAAATATTAATTTGATTGCAGGAAATCTTGGATTAAATTCTCGTTTGCAGGCAAGCGATAAAGAACCGGTGCGATTGTATTTTAACGATTTTGATGATAATGGTAAGAAAGAACAAGTGCTTACTTATTATTTAAGCGGAAAAGAAATTCCATTTGCCAATAAAGATGAATTGACAAAACAAATGCCCATCATCAAAAAGAAATTTTTATATGCTGCTGATTTTGCCAATGCAACGTTGGAAGAAATTTTTTCGAAAGAAAAATTGAGTGATGCAAAGTTGTTAACTGCCAATTATTTTTCGAATGCAGTATTAATGAATCATGGCAATTTAAATTTTACAACAGAAGCATTGCCATGGGAAGCGCAGCTAAGTCAATACCGAGATGCGATTATTGTTGATGCCAATGGAGATAATCTTCCAGATGTTTTATTGGTTGGAAATTATTACGATAATAATATTCAGATGGGAAGATATGATGCAGATTATGGCACATTACTCATCAACAAAGGCAATGGAAAATTTGAAACAGAAAGATTAAATGGTTTAGAAATTACAGGACAAGTGCGTCACATAAAATCAATCAAAATAAAAAATCAACAAAGTTTTATTTTAGCAAAGAATAATGATGCTGTTCAAATCATTCAATTTAAAAAACAGGATACTTTAAAACGGTAATCCATTTAGCAGTATCTGTTTCTTTGTATCTATTTGTAACCATCAATTGGAAAGGAATGGCAGGAGAAACTTTGCCATAATCTTTTACATAATCTTTTAAAGCATTTTCGCTTTGGGTAATGGTAGATGGCCCACCAATAACTTTTGTTTCTAAAATATTTCCCAATACCATTTTTTTAATGATAATATCGTCTTTAATAGGAATGTCTTTCATTAATGGAATAGCAACCATTGCTTCATATTTATTTTCTTCATTTATTCTGATATTAAGCATTGGATAATCTTTTTCAACTCCGCCATTTGTTGCAATATGTTGTTTTAGTATGTTAATCAGCTCATCAATATCTTTATTGGTAGGATATTGAGTAAATGATTTTTTTGTAGAGATAAGTGATGAGTCTTTCACTTTTGTTTCAACAATATCTAATCCATAAATATTTTTTTTATTCTCTGCAAATTTTTTGAAAGAATCTAAAATTAAATTCAATTGTTTTTTTAAGGAAAGCGCTTTATAATAATCGGTGATTCTTTTAATCGGATTCATACCGGCATTAAAAGATTGGTATTGCAACTGAATGGCTGAACTATCCTTATTTAAAAGTATTGCATTGAGTTCTCCGGTTAGTTTTAAATCGCTTATTTCTATATTGATTGTGATGCCAAGTACATTTGATTTAGTAATGGTATAATGCGTATTTTGAAATGAAAAGTTACTATCATTAATAATTTCTCCGGGCCACCATTTTTTTGTTTCACCATTTCTTTCAAATAAACGAGCAACAGAAGCCGATGAACAATTAGTTGTTTTATATCCGGCAACAGAAATGGAAGATGGAATAAAAATTGAAATTGAAATTGTTGCAACTGCTAAAACAATGATCAAAATAAAAAATCCTTTTTTCATACCTCAAAAAATTATCGCACAAAATAAGCATTAACAAACAATAAAAAATTGTAAAATTCAGAAACGTTTCGCCATTATATATTGTACATTAGCTAATCATTATAATTGAATGCTTTTTATGAAAAAGAACTTATTATATTTCTTCTCTTTAATAGTTTTTTTTTCCAGTAATCTTATTTCAGCGCAAACGATTGATACTTGGAAAATTAAAGCCGATAAAATAGATCCTGCAAATTATTATGGAGTTACAGTTGCCAATGGAATGATTGGAATTGTTTCATCTCCGGAGCCGTTTAAAATAAAAGATGTTGTATTGGCCGGTGCCTATGATTTATACGGAAGAGGAAGGGTAAGTAATTTTTTACGCAGCTTTAATTTGCTGAATGGATATGTAGAAGTTGATGGAAAAAGAATAGATGCAAAGAACACTACTAATTTTCAACAATCATTAGATATGCGTCATGCAAGCTTTAATGCTTCTTTTGATTATGAAAATAAAGCTACTGTTACTTATACATATTATTCATTACGTCAATTGCCTTTTACCGTTTTAATGGATGTGACTATTACCGCTAAAAAGGATATCAATATTAATGCAGCCAGTGTAATGGAAGCCCCCGATGCATTAAAAGAAGTTCAAAATTATTATAATGAAATTGATAGACCACATGTAGTGATTAGTTTATTGACCTCATCAGCAAAAAGCCCTACCGGAAAATTATTGATGTGCGCTTCCAATACATTTTTATTTAGTGAACCGCATGGACAAGAGCCAAGAGTGATTCATGAAATGTGGGATAACAATATGCATTTAATGAAGTTCAGCAAACAATTAAAGGCGGGCGAAAAATATAGTTACTGCATTGCAGGAACTTCTATAACTTCTGCTCATCATGATGATCCTTTGAATGAAGCAGAACGCATGACCATTTTTGCAAAGTTAGAAGGAAGAGAAAGATTAATTCAATTTCATAATAAAGCATGGGATGATCTTTGGAAAAGTGATATTGTGATCGAAGGAGATGATCAATCGCAACAAGATATTCATAGCATGTTATATCATTTATATTCTTTTGTAAGAGAAGGTACGGCATTAAGTCCTTCGCCAATGGGCTTATCAGGATTGGGTTACAACGGGCATGTATTTTGGGATGCAGATTTATGGATGTATCCAGCAATTCTTGTATTACATCCTGAAATCGCAAAGAGTTTGGTTGAATATCGTTATGAAAGATTGGAAGCTGCAAAACGAAATGCATTCAATCATGGTTATAAAGGGGCTATGTTTCCATGGGAAAGTGCAGCAAGTGGTGTAGAAGAAACACCGGTATGGGCATTGAGCGGACCTTTTGAACATCATATAAGTGCCTGTGTTGGTTTAGCTGCTTGGAATTACTATTGTGTAACACAAGACAAAGATTGGTTGAAAGAAAAAGGATGGCCTTTATTAAAAGCGACTGCAGATTTTTGGGCAAGCAGAGTTGAAAGAAATGGTCAAGGAAAATATGATATTAAAAATGTAGTGGCAGCAGACGAATGGGCAGAGAACGTAGATAATAATGCCTGGACAAATGCTGCTGCAAAAGCCGTATTGCAACATGCCACTGATGCCGCCAAAATTTTAGGGATTAGTGCTGATGCAGATTGGATGAATGTGGCGAATAATATTCCCATTTTAAAATTAGATGATGGAATTACTAAAGAACATGCAACTTATCATGGTGAAGGAATTAAACAAGCTGATGTGAATTTATTAGCTTATCCATTAAAAGAAATTACTGATTCAAAACAGATAAAAAAAGACTTAGAGTATTATTCATCAAGAGTACCAAACGAAGGAACGCCTGCAATGACGCAAGCTATTTTTACTCTTTTATATTCCAGATTGGGAGATGGCGAAAAAGCATGGCATTGGTTTCAGGATGCGTATTTACCTAATTTGAATCCGCCATTTAGAGTGATCGCTGAAACAAAGGGTGGAACCAATCCTTATTTTGCAACAGGTGCCGGAGGTGTAGTGCAAAGTTTGTTAATGGGTTTTGGTGGATTGGAAATTACCGATAAGGGGATCATTCAGATAAAATCAACTTTACCTAAACAATGGAAATCCTTAACCATCAAAGGTGTTGGGCCTTTATCGAAAACGTTTGCGGTGGAAAAATAAAAGGATTATTTTGGTTTTACAGAGGTTTGAATTAGTAAAAAAACTATCTTTAGTTACCAGAATTAAATTTTTTGAAAAAGATTGCTACCATATTATTGTTATGCATGCTAATGCTTAATTGGTTTGGTTACCGGTTGGTTGCAGACTATTTCGAAAATGAGGCAGATATTCAATTAGCTTCTTTAATTGATGCCAATAATTATCTTGAATCAGAACTTATCAGCATTAAAGTTCCAGCGAGTCTTCCTTATGGTGCCAGTTCTGCTAATTTTGAAAGAGTTGACGGAAGCATAAACATTAACGGCGTGAGTTATACGTATGTAAAACGACGCTTTTATCAAGACTCACTTGAGTTATTGTGTATCCCCAATATTGAAAAAACAGGTATTCAGAATGCCCGAGATGAATTTTATAAATTAGCAAACGATTTTGTAACAAATAATGCATCTTCTAAAAAATCTTCTTCTAATCATAATACTACAGTAAAATTTTCTGTGTCAGATTTCAGTAATGATCATCTTTTTGCATGGCATGTGATCAGTTCTGATATATTATCTTCAAAGAGTGTAAGTTTATTTAGTGTAATTTCCTCACCGTATTTAGACCAGTTAGAAAAGCCTCCACAAGTAATAGCTTAGCATCTCTGAATGATTTTTATTTTCTATTTCTAACTAATTTTTAAATATTTTCCGCAATGAGAAATATCCTTATGGGTATTTGTTTAATTGCATGTTTTACTGCATGTAAAAACAATACTGAGTATAAAGCATATTTGCACAATCAACAATTGTTCTGTAATACTGTTCATGAATTGAATACTGTTGTAATGGGCAATAATTTTCCGCCTATGGTGGCTGCCCGTAATTATACTTATGCAGCAATAGCAGCATATGAAGTAATAGTAGCAGGTTATCCGGATAAGTATCAATCATTAGCCGGACAAGTTCATGGTTTAGAAACTTTACCTCAACCAGAAGCCGGTAAGCCTATTGATTATGAATTAGCTGCATTATTCTCCTATGTTAAAGTAGGCGAATCTGTAACTTTTCCTGAAGGTAGTATGCAGCAATATCTTGATAGTGTTTTAAAAATTGCTCGCAGTAAAGGATTGCCTGATGATATTGAAAAAGCATCAAAACAATTTGCTGATACAATCAGTGCTGTCATTATTAAATGGAGTAAAAAAGATAATTATGCTGAAACACGCGGCGCGGAAAAATATACTGTCAATGAAAAAGATCCTTCTCGATGGGTCCCTACACCTCCCGGATATTTTCAAGCAGCAGAACCACACTGGAAAGAAATAAGAACAATGGTTATTGATAGTGCCAATTTATTTCCCGCACCTAAGCCTTTTACATTTGATATAAAAAATAAGAACAGCGATTATTATAAACAAGTTATTGCAGTAAAAAATGCAGGCGATAGTTTAACCGCTGAACAAAAACATATTGCTGATTTTTGGGATGATAATCCCTTTAAAATAAATGTATCAGGTCATGTAATGTTTGGGACTAAGAAATTTTCTCCTTCAGGTCATTGGATGAGTGTTATAGGTATTGCGGCAAAGCAAGCAAACTATGATTATGCAGCAACTGTATATGCTTTTGCGAAAACGAGTATTGCATTATTTGATGCATTTATTCAATGTTGGAATGCAAAATATACTTACAATACTATAAGACCTGAATCGGTAATCAACAAATATTTTGATGCCAATTGGAGGCCTTATTTGCAAACTCCTGCTTTCCCAGAATATACATGCGGACATTGCACTATTTCTGCTTCTGCAGCTGAGGCACTAACAAGCGTTTTCGGTGATAATATACCTTATACCGATAGTACAGAACTGGAATTCGGTATAAAAAATAGATCATACAAATCATTTAGAGATGCATCGAATGAGAATATTTTGGGTCGCTTTTATGGAGGGATTCATTATTATCCATCCAATATTGCGGGCCATGAATTAGGTACTAAAGTAGGCGACTACATAGTACAAAAACTTAAAATGAAAAAATAAATGAAATAAAACAAATCTGGATTTTATAAAAAAATTTAGTTCATAAATAAGCTAGCCCTGATGTTTCTACACCAGGGCTGATTTTTAAAACACATTCTTCAACAACGTAAATTTATTTATAATGAAAAATATATTCTTCATCATAATATTATTTTTCATTGTGCCCCAAGCATACTCTCAAGGTTGTGTTGCAATTCGCAGCACCGGCGGTATGTGCACAATGGATCATCATTCAGATTCAAGTAAATGGCAAATAAGTATTAATAACAGATATTTTAAATCTTATAAACATTTTATAGGAACAGTAGAACAAACACAAAGACAAACTTTAGGTACTGAAGTAATCAATCATCAATACACAATGGATGTTACTATTCAGAGAAAACTAAGTTCAAGATGGTCTTTGATGTTCGATTTGCCAATTGAAGCTAATTCTCGTTCATCTTTATATGAACATAATAATGTTGGCAGATATCTCACTCATTCATTTGGTGTTGGTGATATTCGTTTTGCTTTATATAGTTGGTTATGGAATCCAGATAAAATGCCTAAAGGAAATATTCAAGCAGGCTTAGGAATTAAATTGCCTACAGGAAATTATAACTGTCAGGATTATTTTCACATCACTAAAGATTCTGTAAGATTGGGTCCTGTTGATCAGTCTATTCAATTAGGCGATGGCGGTACAGGTATCACTTTTGAATTGAATACATTTTATAATTTATCACATCAATTTAGTTTATACGGAAATTTTTATTATTTAAGTAATCCGCAAGAAGTAAATGGAACTTCTACAACAAGAGGTGGAATTGCATCTTCATCAGCAATAAAAAATCATAGCGATGTAATGAGTGTACCAGATCAAATGATGGTTCGCGGTGGTGTGAATATGATGGTTCATAGTTTTACTTTCTCTGCAGGAGTACGTGATGAATGTTTACCGGTTAATGATTTAATTGGTGGCAGTAATGGTTTCAGAAGACCTGGATATATTGTTTCTATAGAGCCAGGCGTAAATTATACAACCGGAAAAATTAATTTTTATGCTTTTGTTCCTTTTGCTATTGTTCGTAACAGAACGCAAAGTGTTCCTGATCAAATTACAACTGCATTAACAGGTGTATACACACACGGTGATGCAGCTTTTGCTGATTATACAATTAATATTGGGATGAATATAAAATTGTAAAAAAAATATTGCTGCAAAATAAAACACCATCAAATTTGATGGTGTTTTATTTTAATAAGATTATTTCACTTCCAGAATATAGAATTCATAAGGTTCAATAATTAAATATTCATGGTCAGGTCCAACATTGATTGTTTCTTTTCTCCAATGATCAAATAATATTTTGCAATTCATTCCATGTTCTTTAAATGCATACCAAGTAACATAAGCTGCTTTATTACTAAAGTTGAATAAACAATATACCCTTTCGCTATTCCATGCACGCATATAACCTGCTACATGAATATTATGTGGTGTTAACCAAGTAAGATTTTTTTTATCAGCAATGACCGATAAACTTTTTCTGATTGAAATTAATTTTTGTGTTGATGTAAATATTTTTTCTTCAATACTTCCTTGTTGTTTTCTTTTTTCATTTTTTACCCAATCAATGTTTGGGCGATGCATCCATCTGTTGTCGTAACTTTTTCCAGCATCATTCAAATAAGAATAATCATTGGTGTAACCAACTTCATCTCCATAAAAGATCATCGGCACACCACCAATTAAAAAACTATGTGCCTGCATCATAATTATTTTACGAATAGATAATTCAATTTCATTATCATTATTTTCATTCAATGCTTTTTCTAATCCGCATAAAGATGCTAATGATCCGCTGATGCGTGCATCTTGTGTTTTTGGATTCACACCAAACAATGCACCTTTTGCAGGAGATTGATTATAGTCTCCGGAAAAATAATTTTTTAAGAATTTTCTATGTTCATAAGGATTAAAGCCGGCACGTTGAATCATATAATCATCATAACCCAAACCAATATCATCATGACAACGTGTATAAGTGATCCATGATGTACCCAATGGTTTTTTTAAAATTTCTTCTTGTGCAGAAATCATTACTCTTGTATCGCCCGTTGCCAATGCATCCCATTGCAAAGCCATGTGTGTAGCGTTGTAAGCAAAATCACATTCTTTAGCAGTGAATCTATCTGCTCCAAAATATTTCATGATTTCTTTAGGCGCAACAATTGCTTCCCCCAACAAAGCCATTCCGGGTGTTGCAGTTTGTACACAATGTTTTATTAATCGTAAAATCGTATGTGCTTCCGGTAAATTTTGACTCGTTGTTCCTAATTGCTTCCAAATAAATGCAGGTGCATCAATTCGTAAAAT
>CAILAF010000441.1 GCA_903832075.1 uncultured Chitinophagaceae bacterium | reverse complement strand
TAAAAAATGGGAAAAATACGTGCCTGAAAATAAAAATAGGCTTCCTAATTTTATCGGTTGCTTTTTTTTGAACGATAACAATTGAAAGAAAGAGTAACAAGAAACGGACATTCTTTTTAGCAAACTAAACTACCTCACTAAAGCCTCGGATTTGTTTTGTAGAAGACATGGATAATTGTTCTTTGAATAAGGAAAGAAATAATTAAATATTGATTTACGGGTAATCAATACTTAATTGTTGCAACTACTGTTTGGGGTATCGCATACTTGATTGTTTTATGAGCAAATGCATAAAAGTTTGCTTCAAACCAATATTGGTTTGCTTCAAGACTAACAAGGTTTGTTTTATTCCCAATAAAGTTTGTTTCATTCCCAATAAGGTTTGTTTCATTCCCAATAAGGTTTGTTTCATTCCCAATAAGGTTTGTTCCATTCCCAATAAGAGTTAAAGCCCCCCTACATAGCTCTATTCTGTTCCCTATATTATATAAAGTGTTTGGTATCAATATTTTATCACTTAAATTTTGAATTATGAGTTCATTAAGAATTCGCGTCAGTTTCAAAAACTATAAAGACACTGACCTTGAGCAAAAAGCTCAGCACATTATGCAATGCATGACAGGCAATGCAAATTTTACTAATCCTACACCCACTTTGGCTGAAGTGCAGACATGCATAGACAAATATGCAATTGCACTTGGCAATGTGGTGGATGGCAGCAAACAAGATACTGTCATTAAAAATCAGACAAGGGTTAGTTTGGAATCTCTGTTACACAACCTGGGATTGTTTGTACAATTAAACAGCAAGGATGATGAAGCCATCATGCTGAGTTCGGGTTTCGACCTTAGTAAAACACCAGCTCCTGTTGGTGTTTTACCTAAACCTGCTAATTTTAGTACAGGCAGTAGCAGCATTAAAGGAAATGTAGATTTATCCGTTAACCCCATTAAAGGTGCAAGTGCTTATCAGTTTGAGTACACTGAAACACCTGTTACCGATGCAAGTAACTGGCATACGGTAAGCAGTACTACTCCTTGGGTTACCATTCCAAATTTAACAAGCGGTAAAGAATATGCTTTTAGAGTTACAGGTGTTGGCAGCGACCCAACAAGGGTTTACAGCGATGTGATTAATAAGGTTGCACCGTTTTAAGTAATTATTTGCTGAATGTTTAAGACCTATAAGATTTTTTAAAATCTTATAGGTCTTTTATTTATGCTATGTTTCATTATTCAATACCTTTAAATAATCGCAGAGTTCTCTAATGAGAAGCTCTGCGAAGAATAAAACGTTTATTTAGGAAAATGCCGAATATTTACAAAAGCAATTCTTTTCAAAAATTGGTGGATGTGAAAAAAATCTCACAAAAGGAACGTTTTAGTGAGACTAAATTGAAGTCTATGGGAAAAATCCTTTTATACCCATATTGGAAATCCTTATTCTTTATTAGTTTATTAATAATTATTTCTACAATTTCCTTTTATAGTTGTGATTTTATAGACAATAAGTTGACAGTTGTGAATAGTTCTAAAGATTCAATTGCATTTATTATAGAAAACGAGACTAATTATTTTCCAACGTATTCGACTGACACATTAAGGAATACAGAAAAGTTAAAATATCAGGACAAAGTAATTCAATTGAACGTAAATCAAGAAGCTAAAATGGGGGTATATTTTATTGCACATGATGAACATAAAAAAATTAGGACATTTAATGTAACATGGGAAAGTTTAATTAAACATCATCCAAGAAAGAAGCTTGTTGTTTATTTTTTTTCGGTTAAAGTTTTTACTTCTGGTAAATACAATTGGAAAGACATTTGGTCAAATTCTGTTTATTTAAAAAGACTTGAATATACAATAGACCAATTGGAGGAAAATAATTGGACTGTAGGATATTGATAAAGAAAGTACTACAGACAAAAAAGTTTAAATCATCATTATATAGTGGACTAAATTATAATCTCATAAAAAAACCGTATTTATATTCGTGATTATATTTGATGGGTACTAATTATTGTAGGATTAATTTTCTACTTATTCTTATTTTACCTGAAACAATTTCAACTACATAAGTACCGGTAGGCATACCGTAAAGAGTTATTAATGCTTCTAACTTATTGCTTACTTTGTAACTTACTTCTTTGTACAATCTTGCATTAATATCATAGATTCTAAGATGTGCTAATCCTTCTCCCAAATTATCAGCTCTTACATTAATTTCATTTCTTGCTGGGTTAGGATAAATCATCATTGAAGAACTTTCTTCTTTTGTATTCTGTTCAGTCTTTTGAACAAGTACATCAACATACTCATATTTATATAACCTTGTTCTTACTTTATCAATAATACACTTAACAGGATAACCCAATTCATTATACTCGTAGAAAAGTTCAGAAGGGAACTTTCTTGTGTTTTTTCTGTTTATCAAATTATTTGAATTCTGATTATCGAAATCCCAATCGAAGAATCGTTCTATAATGATCTGCTGAAGCGGATTCGGATGAGTGTCATAAATAAATTCAGATTTTAAAGATGTTTTGAATTTATTATAATTATAGATATTAATTTTTTTATTAGTTATGTTGTTGTTTTTATCAAGCGTATAATCAATAT
>CAILAF010000440.1 GCA_903832075.1 uncultured Chitinophagaceae bacterium | reverse complement strand
ATTGAGAAGTTGATAAAAATTTTGAATGAAAATAATATTTCAAATACTTAGTTATCCATTTATAATACTGATAAAATTTTATCAGTATGTTATCTCTCCCAATATCGGTCCTAAATGCCGGTATACACCAACTTGTTCGCAATATGCAATTGAAGCGTTAAAAAAATATGGATTATTTAAAGGAGTATGGCTGGCAGCAAAACGAATTGCATCTTGCCATCCCCGCGGTGGAAGCGGATTTGATCCCGTTCCATAAATTATTTTTTTGGTGCAGGTTCAGGCGGTGCAACGGTCATCGCTTTTTGCTTTTCTATTTTTTCTCTAATATCTTTAATGCTGTAAAAGCGATATACTTCAGGATCTTTATCGCCATTTTGTTCTAAAGAAGTCATTTGATGAAATGGAGGAACAATCATTGCATTGGTGTTATCACTTATTTTAGTCGCATGATATGGCAATATGTAAAAGTTTTTATTAGCAAAGCTTACATTTTTATTTTCAACTAAATTTTGTAATGAATCAATACTTTTTAAAATGGTTGCTTGCCTAATCGTATCATTATTTTTCTGAACACCATAATGTAAATATGCTCCGATGATGGTATCATTAATTCCATTAAAAAAGAATAGACCATCTTCGTTGATATCAACAGAAGTTTCGCCATCTTCTTTTTTTATTTTCAATGTTAATGTGCCCGAAGTGCTGAATGATTCAGTTGTTTGTTCTGTACCGCCACCATCTTTTAATGTGATAGTTTTATTTTCTTTGTCAATTGTTGCATGACCTTTTGCATCAACATAAATTTTTTTTGAATGACAAGAAATTGTTGCTAATGTAATAATGGCAAGCAATGCAATTGACGAAAATTTCATAAGTGTGTTAGTTTAATAAAATAAAAAAATCCCCTTAAAAAATAAGAGGATTTAAAAGTAAATATTTTTTTGATGATTATTTAGATGCAGCAAACCGTTCAGCCACTTTATTCCAATTAATTACATTCCAGATAGCTGCTAAATAATCAGGTCTTTTATTTTGATACTTCAAATAATATGCATGTTCCCAAACATCCACACCGAGAATTGGTGTGCCTTTTACATCGGCAACATCCATCAATGGGTTGTCTTGATTAGGCGTTGAAGAAATTTCTAATTTACCATCTTTCACAATCAACCAAGCCCAGCCACTTCCAAATCTGCCCACACCGGCTGCTGCAAATTTTGTTTTGAATTCATCAAAACTTCCAAATGCAGTTGTAATTGCATTTGCTAAAGCGCCTGTTGGTGTGCCACCAGCATTTGGTGCTAATGATTCCCAAAAGAAACTGTGATTCCAATGGCCGCCTCCATTATTGCGAACAGCAGGAGAAATAGTACCTGCATGTTTTACTAATTCTTCTAAAGTTTTTCCTTCATTTGGTGTGCCGGCAATGGCTTTATTTAAATTATCAACATAAGCTTGATGATGTTTGCCATGATGTATTTGCATGGTTAATGTATCAATGTGTGGCTCTAATGCTTCATGTGCATAAGGAAGAGCAGGTAATGTAAATGACATAATATTTATTAATTAATGATGAATAGCAAATTTAGACATTCAAAGTTTATAGATTATATTTTTTGTGTTAACTGTTTTTACTTTAAATTCATTCTTCAATATTATTCCTAATTTCGAAACGATTAAGCTGTGAACAAAAAAAATTCATCCCAATCACGTCGCTCTTTCATAAACAAAATTTCAAAATCTGTTGCTGCTGCAGCTTTGTTGCCGGCAATCGGGAATGCAGCATCAAAAGAAAATATGATTGAACTATCTAGAAAGAAAACAATAAGTGCAAACGATCATTTACAAATTGCATTGATTGGTGCAGGCGGTATGGGTACTGCCGATGCAAACACCGCGATAACATTACCAGGTATTAAACTAATTGCTGCATGTGATTTGTATGATGGAAGATTAGCTACAGCAAAGAAAAATTATGGTAACGATATTTTTACATCAAAAGATTTTCATGAGATTATAAATCGTAAGGATATTGATGCAGTAATTGTTGCTACGCCTGATCATTGGCATAAAGACATTTCAATTGCTGCGATGAATGCAGGCAAACATGTTTACTGCGAAAAACCAATGGTACACGATGTTACAGAAGGCGCGGCTGTTGTTGAAGCACAAAAAAGAAACAAAGTTGTTTTTCAGGTTGGTAGTCAGGGAATGAGTTCTTTGGGAAATGAAAAAGCAAAAGAATTATTAGCAGCAGGTGCCATTGGTAAATTAAATTATGCCGAAGGATTTTGGGCACGTAATTCTCCTTGGGGTGCATGGCAATATGATATTCCTGCTGATGCTTCTGATAAAACTGTTGATTGGAAAATGTTTCAACATAATTTATCTGATATGCCTTTTGATGCAAAACGTTTTTTCAGATGGCGTTGTTATAAAGATTATGGCACTGGTGTTTCGGGCGATTTGTTTGTGCATTTATTTTCGAGTTTGCATTTCATCACAAATTCATTTGGTCCTAATAAAGTAATGGCAACAGGTGGATTGCGTTTTTGGAAAGATGGAAGAGAAGTGCCCGATATTTTACTGGGCATGTTCGATTATCCTGAAACAGTTGTGCATCCAGCATTTAATTTATCACTTCGAGTAAATTTTGTTGATGGCACTGCTGATAATACTTATTTAAGATTGGTTGGTAACGAAGGTTCGATGAATGTTGAATGGGATAAAGTAACACTCACAAAAAATAAATCTTATGATGCTGTTGATGATCCTTTGTTGAAAACAAAATTGAATCAAGCTTCTAATTACGAAAGAAAAAAAATGTTACCACCAGATACAACTGTATTTAAAGCAGAAGAAGGGTATAAAGGTGCACACTACGATCATTTTAATCATTTCTTTACTTGCATAAAAACGGGTGCAACATCTAATGAAGATGCATTGTTTGGTTATCGTGCGGCCGCACCTGCATTGCTTTGTAACGATAGCTATTTTAAAGAAAGAGCTATTAAATGGGATCCAATTAATTTAAAAATAATTTCATAAAAAAAATAAACTATGAAAAATAAATTTCTACTGATAATTGCTTCATTATGTTTTGTGTTTTTTTCTTTTCAACCAAAACAAAAAGAAAACACATTAAGTAGTTCGGAAAAAAAAGATGGATGGATATTATTGTTTGATGGAAAAACCATGAATGGTTGGCGTATTTATAAAAATAAAACTGCAACGAGTTGGGAAGTTGCCAATGGCGAATTGCACGCAAGAGGAAGTGTGACTGATAAAACAGATAAACGTTCAGATATTATCACAACCGATCAATACGATAATTTTGAATTGAGTATTGATTGGAAAATTTCTAAAGAAGGCAACAGCGGCATTTTGTATCATGTCACAGAAGAATTTGATGCCTCTTATAAATCAGGTCCAGAATATCAATTAATAGATGATGAAGGTTTTCCTGAACATTTAGAAGATTGGCAAAAAACGGCTGCTGATTATGCAATGCATACAACTTCATCACGACCTACAAAACCTGTTGGCGAATATAATCATACCGTTATTAAAGTGAATGGAACTCATGTTGAACATTGGTTGAATGGTGTTAAAGTGGTTGAGTTTGAAGCATGGACACCTGAATGGTATGCATTAAAAGCAAAAGGAAAATGGAAAGATGCACCCGGTTATGGTATGGCAAAGAAAGGATACATTGCTTTGCAAGATCATGGAAGTGAAGTATGGTTTAAAAATATTAAGCTTAGAAAATTATAAAAATTAAATCCCGCTTTTTTGGCGGGATTTTTTATTTCTATCTTTTATTTTTAAAGAATGATTTCATTAATGCTGCACATTCATCTTCCAATATTCCATTTACTAATTCTGTTTTGGGAT
>CAILAF010000439.1 GCA_903832075.1 uncultured Chitinophagaceae bacterium | reverse complement strand
CATGCAGGTGATGTGGTAGTGATCAGAAACATCGGACCGAAAGGTGCGCCCGGTATGCCTGAAATGTTGAAACCAACAGGAGCCATTATTGGTGCGGGTTTGGGCAAATCGGTTGCATTGATCACTGATGGAAGATTTAGTGGCGGTACACATGGATTTGTTGTTGGTCATATTACACCGGAAGCGCAGGATGGCGGATTGATTGCATTGGTTGAAGATGATGATATTATTGAAATTGATGCAACAAAGAATTCACTCATTTTAAAAGTAAGTGATGAAATAATTGCGGAAAGAAAAAAGAAATGGAAACAACCTGCATTAAAAGCAACCAGCGGAGTTTTATTTAAATATGCAAAATTAGTTAAGACAGCAGCTGATGGTTGTGTAACAGATGAGGATTAATGAATAATTGAAAATTAAGAATTAAGAATTATGAAAAAGTAAATCATTCAAAATAATTAAGTAATGGAAACTCTTGAAATAACAAAAGAAAAATTTTTAGAAACTGCAACACAAAATATTAGCGGCAGTGAAGCAGTATTAAAAGCAATGATCGCTGAAAATGTAAAAACTATTTTCGGTTATCCGGGTGGTGCTATCATGCCCATCTATGATGCATTATATGATTATCAAAATCAATTGCAACACATTTTAGTTCGTCATGAACAAGGCGCAATTCATGCTGCGCAAGGCTTTGCAAGGAGCAGCGGAAAAACAGGTGTTGTATTTGCTACCAGTGGACCAGGTGCAACTAATTTAGTTACGGGTTTAGCAGATGCAATGATTGATAGCACTCCTTTAGTTTGTATCACCGGTCAAGTATTTGCACATTTATTAGGTACGGATGCATTTCAGGAAACCGATGTAATTAATATTACAACACCGGTAACAAAATGGAATTATCAAATAACTGATGCAACAGAAATTCCGCATGTATTAGCTAAAGCATTTTATATTGCTAAAACAGGAAGACCAGGTCCGGTATTAATAGATATTTCTAAAAATGCACAAATACAAAAATTTGATTATGCCGGTTATACAAAATGTGATCACATCAGAAGTTATCGTCCAAAACCAATTATCAGAAAAGAATTTATAACTGAAGCTGCAAAACTTATTAATGAAGCAAAAAAACCTTTTGTCATTTTTGGACAAGGTGTTATTCTTGGTAAAGCAGAAAAAGAATTTAAAAATTTTATCGAGAAAGGTGGATTGCCTGCTGCATGGACTATTCTGGGAATGAGTGCTATTGAAACTAATCATCCATTAGCTGTTGGCATGTTGGGTATGCATGGCAATTACGGACCAAATGTTTTAACGAATGAATGTGATGTTTTGATTGCAGTTGGTATGCGTTTCGATGATCGTGTAACAGGAAGATTAGATAAATATGCGAAGCAAGCAAAAATAATTCATCTGGATATTGATCCTTCAGAGATAGATAAAAATGTAAAAGTTACAATTCCTGTTTGGGGCGATTGTAAAGAAACATTGCCTTTATTAACTCAATTGATAGAAAAGAAAGAACATACAAATTGGTTGAATAAATTTCATGAATTCACACAAAAAGAAATTGATGTTGTTATCAATGCAGAACTAAATCCAACTGGTGATGTATTAACAATGGGTGAAGTAATTAAAACAGTAAATGAATTAACGAATGGAGATGCAATTCTTGTATCGGATGTTGGTCAACATCAAATGGTAACTTGTCGTTATGCTAAATTCAATCAAACAAAAAGTAATATTACTTCCGGTGGATTAGGCACGATGGGTTATGCATTGCCTGCATCTATTGGTGCAAAATTTGGCGCACCCGAAAGAGAAGTCATTGCAATTATTGGTGATGGTGGATTTCAGATGACTATTCAGGAATTAGGAACAGTGATGCAAAGTAAAGTTGACATTAAAATTTTAATCTTAAATAATCAATTTTTAGGAATGGTTCGTCAATGGCAAGAATTGTTTAATGACAGAAGATATTCTTTTGTTGATATTACCAGTCCGGATTTTGTACAAGTGGCAAAAGGCTATTATATAGATGGGCAAAGGATTTCAAAGAGGCAAGAATTAAAAGATGCTGTACAAAAAATGTTGCAACATAAAGGTTCTTATTTATTAGAAGTAATGGTAGGAAAAGAAAATAATGTATTTCCAATGGTACCTCAAGGATGCAGTGTTTCTGAAATTCGTTTAAGCTAAAATTAAATTTTATGAACAAACAAGAATATACAATTACTGTTTATACCGAAAATCAAATAGGTTTATTGAATCGTATTGCGATTATTTTTTCAAGAAGAAAAATTAATGTAGAAAGTTTAAATGTTTCACCTTCCGAGTCAGAAGGCATTCATCGTTTTACAATTGTTATAGATGAGTTTGAAGAAGTAGTAAGAAAACTTTGTCGTCAAATTGAAAAACAAGTAGATGTTTTAAAAGCATATTATAATACCACCGATGAAATTGTTTGGCAAGAGATGGCATTATTTAAAGTTTCAACAGATGAAATTGCAGAAAAAGTAAAAGTTGAAAGATTATTACGCGAATATGGTGCACGTGCTGTTGTTATCAGAAAAGATTATACAGTTTTTGAAACTACCGGTCATCGTGAAGAGATCGATCGTTTAACAAAAGCATTGGAGCCTTATGGCTTGATTGAATTTGTAAGAAGTGCAAGAGTGGCTATCATTAAAGCCAGCAATGGTTTTCATGAAAAATTAAAAGAGTTTGAACAAACAGAACCTGGAGAAGAATTAATAGAAAATGAATTCTTAGATAAACAAGATGAAGTATTTACAATGTAATCAAATCTATTTTAAATGTTGAATGACAAATCTTAATTAAAAAAAATCAATTCAACATTCAAAATCTAACATTCAAAATAAAAACAAAAAATGGCAAAATTAAATTTCGGCGGCGTTGAAGAAAACGTTGTTACGCGTGAAGAATTTCCTTTAGCAAAAGCACAGGAAGTTTTAAAGAATGAAACTATTGCAGTGATCGGTTATGGTGTGCAAGGGCCCGGACAAGCACTCAATCAAAGAGATAATGGAATTAATGTTATTGTTGGTCAGAGAAAAAGTTCTAAGACATGGGATAAAGCAATTCGCGATGGATTTGTTCCCGGAGAAACTTTATTTGAAATTGAAGAAGCATTGCAACGCGGCACTATCATTTGTTACTTATTAAGTGATGCTGCACAGATTGCATTATGGCCAACTGTAAAAAAACATTTAACAACAGGTAAAGCATTATATTTTTCTCATGGCTTTGGAATTACATTCAATGAACAAACAGGAATTATTCCACCAAAAGATGTAGATGTATTTTTAGTTGCCCCAAAAGGTTCAGGCACATCTTTAAGAAGAATGTTTTTACAAGGAAGAGGATTGAATAGTAGTTATGCAATTTTTCAAGATGCAACAGGCAAAGCAAAAGAAAGAGTCATTGCATTAGGTATTGCAGTTGGTAGCGGATATTTATTTGAAACAAATTTCAAGAAAGAAGTATTTAGCGATTTAACCGGAGAAAGAGGAACATTGATGGGATGTATTCAAGGAATATTTGCCGCACAATATCAAGTGTTGCGCGAAAGAGGCCACTCTCCTTCTGAAGCATTCAATGAAACTGTTGAGGAATTAACACAATCATTAATGCCATTGGTTGCAGAAAATGGAATGGATTGGATGTATGCTAATTGTTCAACAACAGCACAACGTGGTGCTTTAGATTGGTGGAAAAAATTTCGTGATGCAACATTACCGGTATTCAATGATTTATATACAAGTGTTGCAACCGGAAAAGAATCGCAACGTTCAATTGATTTAAATTCTCAACCCGATTATCGCGAAAAATTAGAAGTTGAATTAAAAGAATTACGTGATAGTGAAATGTGGCAAGCCGGAAAAACGGTTAGAAGTTTAAGACCGGAAAATCAAGTGCCATCTTCAGAAACAACAGGAGTTGAATAATGAGTAATACATCATCATCAACATATCATTTAGATTTTGCAGCAGCAGCACAACGATT
>CAILAF010000438.1 GCA_903832075.1 uncultured Chitinophagaceae bacterium | reverse complement strand
TTAAAAAATTCTTTTTGCAACAAAAAGTTTACAGCATAATTACCATCAGGTATAAAACCACTAAGTATTAATTTCCCGATTGCTATTCCATTTAAGATTGGATAACGGTATTTCCAGATTTCATTTGTTTGAATATTCTCTATCCATACATGCATCGTGCCGATTGATAAACTGTCTTTTTCAGTATAATCAGGAAAATTACAACGAAAAGATAAAGTATCTCCTTTTTGAAATTGTGTTTTGTTGAAAGTTACAATCAGCGAATCAGAAGCTTTTGCATTTTTGATTATGAAGTTTATTAAGAGGAGAAGGATAATTTTTTTCATAATGATTAAATTAGCGTATTAAAAATAACTAATATTAATTAATTGAATCAAATATTGTACCAAGCGACGAATTAATCTCCGGGGTGATAAATTTTTTCGGCATGTTTTTCAACATCTTCTTTATAGAAAAGAACATCTTTGAAAATTCCTTTGCTATACATTTCAGCTTGGTCTGAAAAATGTTTTGAATTAATGTCGCCGCTTTCACCACCGGCTAATAATGATTTTGCTTTTATCTTTTTACCAAACTCAACTGCACAAATAAAACTATTACCATTAACGCCGTATAATTTTTTAGTGTTGGGATACACTCTACTGCTGTATGATGGTATTTGTCCCCATTGAGATGAAGTGAATCCAACAGGAATGCTTGGTTGGTTATCATCAAATTTTCCATCAACATCATTATTTATTCTTTGAAAACGATTAATGGTTCCCCATTCAATATTCCATGTGCCATATCTTTTATTTAAACTTGAAACGGCATTATTAAAACTGTTTAATAATGTTGCAGCATTATTTTCATTGGCTGCAAATTTTTCTGTTTTAATTACAATATCATCAGTTTCATTATTGCTTGATGAATTGATATTTCTCGTTAATTGTTGTCCCCATGTAACACCTAATGTTGTTGCAACTGAATGTTCGCCTGAACGAAAATCCCATGCATTCATTATTGTAATTGCATCTTTAATATTATTTTTTAAAGAATCATTGATTGATTTATCATAAGCTGAAACTAAAGCAGGAACAAGCTTTTCAAAGAATGATAAATAAGTATCATAACCGGCTGCAATAACTTTATCAATGGTATATTTTTTTTCTTTCGATAAAACATTTACTGCATTAATACCACGAAAATTTTCTCCATCCGGTGCCATATAAGTTGGATAATTTTCTTTCTTCGGACTATTAATTCCTGCAACAGTAAAAGGAGTGGAGTTACAATTTTGTATCCAACCGTTGATTGGATTATACACATGAATAATTTCATCAACTGTATGCAACCCTTTCCATTCAGTGGCAGCAATGGTTCCATCAACAGGTTTATTCCAGTTATAACTTTTATCACGAACAGGAATATGATTGCCATGCCAATAAGCAATATTTCCTTCTGCATCTGCATACACAGTATTGTTGGAAGTATTGGCTCTTAAATCCATCACTTTTTTAAATTCATTAAAACTATTTGCTTTTGTTCTTTGCCAACTTTGTTCCAAGCTGATGATGGAACGATTGAATGAACGAACACTTAACCACTGATTGTTTTTCTTTGCCATCACGGGACCATGATGTGTAAATAATGCGTTGATATTTTTTGTGATGATGGAATTATTTTGTTTGTACGAGATAGAAATATTTTTTATAATGACAGGTTTTAGTTCGTGTTCATATTCATACATCCATTGATTTTTTTGCAAAGAAATTTTTTCGATATAGGAATCAGAAACATCCACCGCGCTGGATGTGTGCATCCATCCGCAATGTTCATTGAATCCTTGGTATACAAAAAACTGGCCCCATGTTACAGCACCATAAGCATTCAATCCTTCTTCGCTAACCATTTGCACTTCAGGACGGAAATAAAAAGTTACATGCGGATTGATATATAAAATTGCATTTCCATTTTGTGTGATAGATGGAGAAAATGCAAAACCATTTGAACCGGTTAAAATTTCTTGTTCATCGTCATTTCGATCCCGATTTAGCGGGAAAGAAATCTGATTGTCTTTTGCAGTAAAATTTTTAAGAGATTCCTCACTGCGTTCAGAATGACGAGTAGCAACTAAATCGCTTCCATACAATTTCTTTAAATCGTTTGAAGTTAATTCTGCGGTACTGATAGCACCAATACTTCCGTCAGTCCATAACAAAGGATACCATGGTTCAAAATGCTGTAACAGTGCGGGTTTGGTGTTAGGATGTTTATATAAATAATAATTTACGCCATCAGCAAAAGCATCTAATAATTTATGCAACCATACAGGACTTGTTTTGTAATCATTAATTGCATCAGCAGAATCAATAATCATTCTAATCAATAAATCATTATACAAATCCTTTTCACCATTCACTTCTGCAAGCCTTCCCAACTTTTCAATATAATTCATCTCCACTCTTTTAAAATCATCTTCGCATTGTGCATACAATAAACCAAAAACTGCATCAGCATCCGACTTTCCATAAATATGTGGAATTCCCCAATTATCGCGAATGATAGTTACTTGTTTTGCTTCTTGTTGATAACGATTAATTTCTTTTGAACTGAATTGTGCAATAAGCTGAAGTGGAAATAATAAAAGTAGAATTATTTTTTTCATGATAATTTTATTTTACCTCATTCGCTTTTAATACACGTAAAAAATTGCCACCTAAAATTTTTGTAACATCTTTTTTGCTGTAACCTTTTTCTAACAAGGCTTTAGTGATGAGTGGATATGTAGTAACATCATCCAAATCTTGCGGTGATGAACTGATGCCATCAAAGTCAGAACCTAATCCAACATAATCAACGCCAACTAATTTTACGATGTAATCAATATGTTGAATTAATAATGATAATGGCGGACGTAATGCTTTTACTTCATCCGGATATTTTTTAAAAAGGAATTCTTCGTAATAATATCTTTCCGGATTTATTTTTTGTAATGAATCTTTTTCTGCTTTGTGTTTTATTTCAAAAGCTAAACTTCTTTTATCAAATGTGCTGTCAATAAATCCGGAATAAAAATTTACTTGTATCACGCCACCATTTTTTGCAACAGCTTTTATCTGTTCATCTTTTAAATTTCTTGGCACACGGCATAAATTATATACGCTGCTGTGAGATGCAATCACAGGTTTTGTTGTTGTTGCTATTACATCCCAAAAAGTTTGTTCGCCTACATGAGAAATATCAACCAACATGCCTAATTCATTCATTCTTTTAACTACTTGTTTTCCGAAATCATTTAAACCTTTATGTGTTAAATATTTTTTTCCTGTTTCATCAAATGCACTGGTGGCCCAGCTGGTAGAGTTATTCCAAGTCAATGTCATATATCTTGCACCTCGTTGATATAAAGTATCTAATTTTTTTAAATCATCTTCCATCATATGCCCGCCTTCCACACCAAACATGGCAGCAATCTTATGTTGCTTCACTGCTTTATACAATGCTTTGCTGTTGGCAACTTTTACAATCTTATCCGGATTACGATTGATAACTGCATCTAAAGTATCCATTTCGGCATTGGCAAATGCATAAGGATTTATTTGATGCCCATCACACCAAACCGAAAACAATTGTAGATCCACTCCGCCTTGTTTAAGTCGTGCAATATCAGTTTGTGTTTTACCTTTTAAGTTTTGATCGAAACTTAAATGTTTACCAATGCATTGTTCTAAAATATCATTATGTGTATCAACCAAAATGGCTTTATCATGAATGCGTAAATAATCTTGCGCTATTAAATGATTGGAAACAATTAAAACAATTACAATTATTATTTTTTTCATGTTATTTCTTTTTGAATTCATAAGGCATATAATCAACAAAACCGGCAACTTTAATGGTGACTGATTTTATTTGATTGTTTTCTATTGTAAATACTGTTGGCTCTATTCCCCATATTGGATTACTATATGTACAAAGGAAACGATTGCCTGATATAGCTTCCAGCTTGCCTGTCATTTTATGATGTTGGAATTTTATTTTTAAATGATCTCCTTCCTGTTCAATTTTTAGTGTACCGTAAGGATCATTCTCATATTCACCAACAAATTTTTGTAAAGGAAGTGCAACAGCTAAATGCAATGCAACAGAATCTCTTTTTTTCTTGATATTATCTTCTTCTGCTTTATTATTTCTTTCATAAGCATCATGATATAATTTACTGTAATTGCGATAAGGGAAATTTAAATAAGCATCCATTATCTCCCATTTCAACGCTTCATAAAAACTATTTGCATCTGTATTGGTTAAAACAATAATTCCTAATTTTTCTTCAGGAATTAAAGTAACACTGGTAACAAAACCATTCACCCCGCCAGTATGTGAAACAATTTTTTTGCCGCCATATTCCTGTAACATCCAACCTAAACCATATAAACTAAAATGTCCGGTATTGAATGGAACTCTGCCATCACCCATAATTGAATTGGGTGTTCTTGTTTGTTGAATAGCAGACGAAGGAATAATTGTTTTGCCTTCGAACTTTCCATTATCTAATTGCATCATCACCCATTTACTTAAATCATTTACAGATGAACTGATAGAACCTGCAGGCGCAATATTATCTAATTGTCCGTATGGAATTTTTATCAATTCATTATTCATGATAGAATGCGCAGATGCTTTATTAGTAGCAGCATTAATTTCAGCAGATAATGCCAAACTTCTTGTCATGCCTAATGGTTGAAATATTTTAGTTCTCACTAAATCTTGCCATGTACTTTTAGCTGCATTGCCTGCAATTAATCCGCCGGCTAAAAATGCAGTATTGGTATAACCCCATGTTGATCGAAAACTATATACCGGCGTTAAGCGGGAAAATTTTTGTAATACTTCATCTGTTGAAAGATCAGTATCGAAGAACATAAAATCTCCCTGAAAAGTCATCATGCCTAAACGATGACATAATAAATCTCTTACTGTAACTTCTTTTGTTACCCAAGCATCTTTCATTTTAAAATTAGGTAACCATTTAGTGGCTTTATCATCCAACGATAATTTTTTCTCTTCAGCCAATGTTGCCAAAACCGTAGCAGTAAAGGCTTTGGTGTTAGAGCCGATCATGAATAAAGTATTCTCATCTACTTTATCGTTAGTATTAATTTCTTTTACACCATATCCTTTCATCAAAACCACTTTACCATCTTTTACAATACAAACCGCAACACCGGGGATGCGCCATTGCGTTAATGCATTGTTTACATAATTGTCTAAACTGTCTTTTACAAATGATGGAAGTGTTTGCGCATTAATGCTTAATGCAAAAAGCAAAATGCTGAATGTGATAAATATTTTTTTCATGATGATTGATTTGATAAAGAAATATTTTAAACGATAATTATAATTTTCCGGGTCCGTATAAAACTCTACCGTTTCTTGTTCCATTATGATGTTCATTATCTACTGTTAATGCACCATTCACTATTACATATTTAAATCCGGTAGAATATTGATGTGGTTTTTCGTAAGTGGAATTATCTTTTACTAATTTTCCATCAAACATAACAATATCAGCAGCAAAACCTTCACGTAATAAACCACGATCTTTTAATTGAAATTTTTGTGCAGGCAATGAAGTCATTCTGCGAATAGCTTCTTCCAATGAAATTACTTTTTCATCTCTAACATATTTACTTAATACTCTTGCATTGGTTCCATAACCACGAGGATGTGGTGCACCCTGATTAAATATTCTGATGCTTGCATCACTGGCAAACATGTTGAAAGGATATTGCATAATACGTTTCACATCTTCTTCACTCATTCCATGAAACACCATCCCGGCACCACCTTGCAGCATCATTTCAATAATCGTATTAGCTTCTTCAACAGCTGTATGTTTTTTGTTTTTGATAAGATTTACTTCTTCAATACTTTTTCCATTCAATGTTGTATCCGGTCTGAAATAAGCAACAACCGGATAACTGAAATGTTTTAATTTTCTTTTCTTCAGTTTTGCCAACATATAATTAACCACCACTTTTTTTATCGGAGGATTATTTAATCTTGCTTTGATTGAATCATGTCCGTCTGCTAAAACCCAATCAGGTAATAATGTACTCAATGATGTTGAACTGGCGGTATAAGGATATTGATCAATGGTTACATCCAATCCTTCTTCTCTTGCTTTGATGATCATTGGTAAAGTTTCTTTACTGCGTCCCCAATTTTGTTGACCGCTTAATTTAAAATGAGAAATCTCTACAGGCATATTGGCTTGTCTGCCTATATTAATTGCTTCATCAATGGCTTCAGTTACGCTATCCCCTTCATCACGCATATGACTTGTATAAACGCCATGATATTTTGAAGCGGCTTTTGCTAAACGTATCACTTCTTCTGTTTTAGAATATGTGCCGGGTATATAAATTAATCCGGTTGATAAACCAACAGCGCCATCTTTCATTGCCTGTTCAACAATGGCTTCCATTTTTTTCATTTCATCTTCATTCGGATCGCGATTGGCAGAACCCATTGCAGCTTTGCGCACATCATTATGACCAATTAATGATGCAACATTGATAGAAGTGTGCAAACTATCAATGAAAGAAAAATATTTTTTCAAATTCACTTCCGATGAACCACAGTTGCCTGTAATAACTGTAGTTACACCATCATAAATAAAATTATCTGCAGTAGGATTTTTCTTTTCATCACCTTCAATATGCGTATGAACATCAATAAAACCCGGTGCTACTATTAATCCGCTTGCATCAATTATTTTTTTGGATGAATAATTATCAAGGTGACCAATAGCAATAATTTTCCCATTCGCAATGGCAATATCTCCATAGAACCAACTGTTACCGGAGCCATCTAAAATTTTTCCATTCTTAATTAATAAATCAGCTTGTTGTGCTTTGATGCTGACGGCACTAACAAAAAGGCAAAGGGCAAGAATATATTTTTTCATGTTATGTTAATAAACTTTGAAAGTAATGAAAGAAATTTATGTTGGATAGCATTTTTGATAAGCAGTTAAAATTGCCAATACAAGGATGGTTAATATGTAAAATACTATTTCTATTGATCATCAAATTAGCAGCACAAATAATGTTTAAATCTGACTGAATTATATGATGAATTTATTTAGTTGATTTAAAAGTTTACATTTTAGTATAAAAATGAAATCCTATTGTTAGTTTAAAATGTAATTAGTAAGTTTATGAACTTAAACAATAAAATATGGCAAGATTTACAACGATTGTAGAAATTTATAACACTACTTCTCCCGCAGATTATGAAGTATTTAATACTGAAATGGAAAAAGAAGGTTTTAAAAGAACCATACAAAAACAAGATGAACCTGCTGTTTATCAAATGCCAACAGGAATATATAATTTAATTAGTAATGAATTGTCTACTGATGAAGTAGTTGAATTAGCTAAGAAAGCAGGAACAAGAACAGGAAAAAAATTTAGTGTTTTTGTTGCAAAATCAGATGCCAAAAGAGTTTGGGATAATTTGATCGTTTTAGAAGAATAAAATTTATTTCTTTTTCCTTACACGGCATTGTATAAAATTAAATTTTCCTGCTTTATAAAATAATGGGCAATATCTTTATTGCTATCCTATATGCATTTTTAATTTTTTAATGATGGTTACTGTTCTTGATAAAAACACTGCACTTGTTTTAATTGATTTGCAAAAAGGAATTGTACAATTATCTGTTGCAAAACCAATCAGTGAAATATTAGCCAATGCAGCAAGATTAGTAGAAGCATTTCGTAATGCAGGATTGCCTATTGTAATTGTGAACGTAAATTCAATTGGCAGACCATGGACACAATTACGTAAAGATGCAAACCCTACGCAACGATTTAATATTACTGATGATTGGTTTGAAATTGTTCCCGAAATTAAAACGCAACCCAATGATATTTTTATTACCAAACATACTTGGGGCGCTTTTTTTGAAACTGATTTATATGAAGAACTGCAAAAACGAAATGTTACAGGTATTGTATTGGCAGGCGTTGCTACCAGTATTGGAGTAGAAGGTACTGCCAGACATGCAAGCGAACGTGGTTACAATATTACTTTTGCCAAAGATGCTATGACTGATATGTTTGCTGATGCACATGAACATAGTTTAAAATATATTTTTCCGCGTATAGGAGAAGTGGATGATACAGATAAGATCATAGAAAAACTTGTGTAACCAAATAATACAAAACTCTGTTTTCTTTTACTGTCCTTTTAGTCTTCTCTCACTCCACAGCTTAAAAAGTAAAAGAAGAGTAAAGGAAAACAAGAACAAGAGAGGGTACAATGAAAGGGAATTGCCCGTTGATAAATAAAATGTAATTGAAATGGCAATTAAATGAATCAATCACTTATCCTTTCCTGAAAATTGCTCTAATAATCATTCCGGCCATTTTTGCATTTGCTTTTAAACGACGAGTGCAATGAGTGAACAATTGTTTTCCATAAAGTACATATACTTTTGTTGTATGAACTTTTTCAACTATTAGTTTCTTAACTCAGGAGTTACACTATACAATATCTGAAAAACTTAAAGACAAATAATTTGATTTCATGGTTTTGTTGATGCGGCGCTAAAATATGAGATAAAAAATATCGAATAAATAAAGGTTAAAAAATTTAAAGAACGACAATACTACATAATCACAAAATTTTAATAATCAAGCTCTTTTAATTCTTAACATACTATCAATTAACTCTAATAATATATTTGCAGTTGATTTGGATTGAATGAATACAAAAAATATATCTGAAAAAAACATTCAGACTTTTATTAAAGCTGCATTAGAAGAAGATGAAGGAACAGGTGATATTACCAGTTTAGCAACTATTTCTTCCGATGCAACAGGTTTAGCCAAATGCATTGTTAAAGAGAATTGTATTATTGCCGGCATTGAATTGGCTGATTTAATTTTTGCTGAAGTTGATTCATCATTAATTACTGAATGGAATTATAGTGATGGAAACAATATTGCAGCTAATACTATTATAGGAACCGTTAAAGGAAAAACGCGTTCTATTTTATTAGCAGAACGTTTAGTGTTGAATTGTATGCAAAGAATGAGCGGCATTGCTACCGCAACAAATAAATTAGTGCAATTGGTAAAACCATACGGAACAAAAATATTAGACACCAGAAAAACAACACCTAATTTTCGTGTTTGCGAAAAATGGGCTGTACGTATTGGCGGTGGTATCAATCATCGCTTTGGTTTGGATGATGCCATATTAATTAAAGACAATCATATTAATGCGGCAGGCAGTATTGAACAGGCAATCAATCAATGTGATTCTTATATTCAATCAAATAAATTAAATATTCCTGTTATTGTAGAAGTAAGAAATTTAATTGAACTTCAAATTGCATTGGCATCAAATATTATTGACAGAATTTTATTGGATAATTTTTCTCCCGAATTAATGAAAGAAGCTGTTGCATTAGTCAATAAACAAAAACCATTAGAAGCTTCGGGCGGTATTAATGTTTCCAATATTTTATCTTATGCAAAGACCGGCATTGATTTTATTTCTCTTGGTATGTTAACCCATCATGTTCAATCTATTGATATTTCTTTAAAACTGAATTAAACGATTATGGTATTAGATGCAGAACTTAAAAGAACATCTTTCAACAATTTTATTGCTGACGGAATTAATTTAAAAGAAAGGATCATTCAATTAAAAGAAGAAAAGAATGCAATTATTTTAGCGCATTATTATGTAAGCAACAGCATAAAATTAATTGCCGATACAGTTGGTGATAGTTTAGCATTGGCACAAGCAGCTAAAAAAACTGAAGCTGATATTATTTTATTTTGCGGTGTTCATTTTATGGCAGAGACTGCAAAGATTCTTAATCCATCAAAAAAAGTATTATTGCCAGATTTGCAAGCCGGCTGCAGTTTAGCTGATGCAACACCTGCTGATGCGTTTGCTTTATTCAAACAAGAATACCCTGACGCTGTTGTAATAAGTTATATCAATTGCTCGGCAGAAATAAAAGCGATGAGCGATATAATCTGTACTTCTTCCAATGCTGTTGATATTGTTCGTAAAATACCTGCCGGTAAAAAAATCATCTTTGCTCCCGATAAAAATTTAGGTACTTATGTATCGAAAGTAACAGGCAGAGATTTGATTTTATGGGATGGTGCATGTACAGTGCATGAAAATATTTCTTTACAAAAATTAAATGAATTATTAGAAGATCATCCGGATGCAGAAGTAATTGCGCATCCTGAATGTATCGGTGGTATTTTAGATAAAGCACATTTCATCGGATCAACAAAAGCATTGATAGAATATGCACAAACATCAAACGCGCAAACATTAGTTGTTGCAACAGAAGCAGGAATTTTATCAGATATAAAACAATTAATACCAGATAAAAATATTATTCCTGCACCTTCCATGGAAACTAATTCATGTGCCTGCTCCGAATGTCCGTATATGAAGATGAATACTTTGGAAAAAGTGTACAATGCTTTGTATTATGAAACTCCTGAAATATTAATATCTTCTAAAACGCATATAAAAGCTGCTGCTGCATTAAATGCAATGCTTGAATTATCTTAATGAATGATTTGCACATGAATGAATTTGATATTGTTGTTGTTGGTTCAGGAATTGCAGGTTTATCTTTTTCTTTATACTTACAAGAGTTAGCTGAAAAAGAAAACAGGACAATAAAGATTGCTATTCTTTCAAAAGGAAAATTTGATCAAACCAATACTGCGTTGGCACAAGGTGGTATTGCAAGTGTGGCTGCAAAGGCTGATAGTTTTGAAGATCATATCGCCGACACCATGAATGCCGGTGCTTATATGAATGATAAGCATATTGTTGAAATGGTTGTACAATCTGCGCCATTAGCAATTAAAGATTTGCAAAAATGGGGAGTGCATTTTGATAAAACCATCAATGATGAGTTTGATCTTGCCAAAGAAGGCGGACACCAACATCAACGCATTTGGCATTTTGAAGATGCAACCGGAAAAGAAATTCAAAGAGCATTAACTGCATCTGTCTTACAAGAAAAACAATGTACCATCTTTGAAAATATTGCTGTCTCCAATTTATATAAAAACGCCGATGGATATTTTTGCATTGATACTATTGATAACAATACATCAAGCAAACAAAAAACTTTTATTGCAAAACAAGTTGTATTAGCTGGCGGTGGAATCGGTGCAGCATATGCACATTCTACTAATCAAAATTTATCAACAGGCGATGCAATTATTTTTGCAAAAAATTTAGGATGTGCCATTAAAAATATTTGCTTCGTTCAATTTCATCCAACTGGATTATTCAGTAATGACAGCACAACTTATTTAATATCGGAAGCTGTTCGCGGTGCAGGTGCTGTATTAAGAAATAAAACCGGCGAAGCTTTTATGATAAAATATGATGCAAGAAAAGATCTGGCACCAAGAGATATTGTATCAAGAAGTATTTATAATGAAATGCAATTGCATAAAACCAATCATGTTTATTTAGATGCGACAATGATTGATGAGAATATAATTGCATCTCATTTCCCAAACATTTTAAATCATTGTTTAAAAGAACAGGGTTTAGATATACGTAAACAATGGATCCCTGTTGTGCCAACACAACATTACAGTTGCGGCGGTATTGATTCAGATCAGTTTGCACAAACCAATGTTTCGGGATTATTTGCTATTGGTGAATGTGCACATACCGGATTGCATGGTGCCAATCGTTTAGCATCGAATTCATTATTAGAAGCTATTGTGTTCGCAAAGAATGCAGCAGCAAAAGCATTATTATTTAAACAGAAAAAATCAGCTGTTCTATCAAATAATAAAAATCATCTTATAAAAAAATTATCAAGAACTGCATTACAACAAAGAATGTCTGATGCTGCCGGTGTTATTCGCTCAACAATAATCATGAAAGAAACATTGCAATGGTTGCAAGAACAATTATCGTCATCAAGTATTATCCCTTCTCCAACAATGACGGATATTGAAACAAATAATTTATATCAGCTTGCACAACTTATTTTGGAAGATGCATTAAATCAAACGGAAAATAAAGGCGTGCATTTTAATAAGGATTTGAAATATAAATTTAATTTATTTAGTTTTTGTAATGTAGTTATAGGGTGTATTTAATATTGAAAATACAGAAGCAATAGCATCAGCTACAGGATGATTGGCTGTAAATTGAAATCCTAAAAAAGCAGCAATGGTAGAAGCAATTTGCTTTTGATACAATTGTTGAGCTGATTTTATTTCACCTAATGGTTCTGTATCAGGTCCAAGAACTGCCAACCAGATTTGATTAGACTCTTCAATATTTTCGCCATGATCTCTCCAATTATCTTTATTGATATCGCCTCTGCCATGATCACAGGTTATAATTAATGTAGTTTTATTTTTGTACTGCGGTGATGATTGAATAAGGTTCCATAAATTTTCAATCATCCTGTCTTCTGCATTAGCACTTTTTAAATATTGATCGTATTCGCCGGCATGTGCAAAATCATCTGTTTCATCAAAAGCAATGTATAGAACTTTGGGCTGATAGGCTTTCCAATATTCTCTTGCTGCAAAATAAGTTAACACATCCAATCTTACATCAATTGGTTTAGCACTCAATGTTTGCATATCATTGATTAATGTCAAATTATTATTATTGAACGCCAAACTATCATCATCAGCATTTATATAAAGACCGCTTCTTGATTTATTTAAAATGAAAGGAAAAACATCCCATGTAGCAAAAGCGGCTACTTTGCTTTTGTAATTTTTTTGTTTATTGATAAATTCTAAAACATTTTCATTCTTGTTTAAAATTTTATCATTAGAGTTGACAGCAATATCAGGATAACCTGTAAAAATTTCATTGTATCCGGGATAAGAAAATTTATATGGATTGGCATTGTTTACTTTATTATCATAATTACGATTGCCGTATAATTGTCCTTGAGTTGCAACTACATTCCATAAAAAAGGGAATAATTTTTTTCTTCTTAAATTAATATTTTCATTCCAGAACTTTTGGGAAGTTGAAAAACTTTCTTTTGTATATCTTTTATCTTTCAACAATACTTTGTCTGCTCCACCAAAAACTTCTTGCCAACGCATTCCATCTAAAGTAACAATTATAATATTTTCCGTTTTTGTTTGAGCAAATGAGGAGAAACTAATAAGCAAAATGATAAATAGTGAAAGAGAAGTTTTCATGGTTTTCGATTTTATACACAAAACTCTCTTTGTACTTTAAACTGAATGTTTGCTGAAGGTTAATAATTAATGAAGTAATCATTAATAAATTGTTTGCAAAACAACTTTTATCGTGGATGAATGAGCTCAATACTCTCGGTCACATTAATTCCTTTAAATAAAATCAGATCTAAAAATGCTTTTCTATATTTCTTTTGAACTTTATTAAATCCAAGTGCTTTAAAACGGCGCGAAGATGTTTTTAATATTAATCTGTTCGAATATAATATTCTTCCAAAAGAAAAGATTCGTTTAGCGATATCAATATCATCTCCATAAAAAGTAAGTTCGGTATTGTATCCTCCTGCATTTTTTAAAACACTTGCATCAATAAATGTATTTCCTCCAATAATAATTCCGCCACGTTTAAAAAGTTGAGAGCATGTATCAACGATCGGATAGAAAACAATTTGCGCAAATAATGTAAGACTTCTTCTTAAATAAAAGCTATCATAATAATCATAAGGTCCGGTTACTGCAACAACATTATTTTTTTGCATGAGTCGCACACCGGTAGAAATCCAATTTGTTGCCGGAATACAATCTGCATCTAATTGTGCAATGATTTCTCCGATTGCCATCTTTCTACCTTTCTCTCTTGCATAATTAGTGCCTTGCTTTGTTTCATACAGTAATGTAATGTTATTAGTTGCGTTGGAATGAGTAGTAATAAATTCTTCAATCACTGATTTAGTTCTGTCGGTAGATGCATTGTTTACAATAATGATCTCAAAATTTGGATAATCTTGTTTCAATAAAGCTTCGAGTGTTTTGGTAATATATTTTTCTTCATTAAAAGCAGGAATCAGTACAGATACTTTATATTTTTTCATTTTGCAGCCATTTGGATTAAATATTTTTATTTATCGGCAATAAATTTTATCGAAAAGAGGAAGTAAGAATTATGGATAAGAAAACCCAACATTTTTCAAATAAACCATCCTGTCTGAAAACATACTCCAAATTGTAAATGATTTATTACCCGAAGTTGAATTTTTTTGGAAATAACCAATATGAAGTAATTGTTACCTGTTAAAAAATCGCGAAGCGAAATGTTCGGAACTATCTTATAATAGAATAAATAATTTTAGATTGTTACTAAACTGTTACCGTAATAATAACATTACATTAAATAGAGGTTATACAATTATTAAATCGTGCTTTTTTGAACTCCAAAAAACAATAAAAACATTTCGGACTGATAGTTTTGCCGCAAATCAAAACTATAATATGATGCCCCACTACATTCGAAAGTCATTAGTGTTATTATTTTTCTTCATTACTTCTTACAGCTTTGCCGGAACTATTAAAGGAAAAGTTATTGAAACCAAAACAGGGGAAGCTTTAATAGGTGCTACTGTAACTGTTACAGTTAAAGGAATTGTTTATACAACTAAAACAGCCTTAGATGGTTCTTTTGTTTTTAAGAACATTCCCGACGGAATCTATACTGTAAAGATCCAGTATGTTGGACATAATGATTATGTGAACGATAAAGTTGTTATCAAATCTGCTACAGATATTGCTTTGCTTGCTGCAAGTTTATCGAATAATGAATCTGCATTGAGTAATGTAACAGTTAGTGGTAGGAAAAATAGAGAGACAGATGAATTTGCAAGAAAGACAGAACATTTTTCCGATAACGTTTTAAACATTGTTTCTGCAAGAGCAATAGAAATATCTCCAGACATCACTGTTGGCAATGTTTTGCAAAGGGTATCAGGAGTTTCGGTCGTTAGAACAAATAGTGGCGACGGTCAATATGCTATTATTCGTGGAATGGATAAACGTTATAATTATACATCAGTGAATGGAATAAAAATTCCAAGTCCGGATGATAAGCAACGTTCTATACCTATGGATATTTTTCCGGCGGATATGGTAGAGAGATTAGAAGTAGTAAAAGCACTTACCCCAAAAATGGAAGGTGATGCAATTGGTGGTGCCATGAATTTAGTAATGAAAGATGCACCTGCTACATTAACCATTAATGGAAATATAGCCACCGGTATTAGTCAAGTATTTTTAAATCGCCCATTTTCAGGATACAGTACCAATGGGATATCATTCAAAGCACCGAATGAAATTAACGGAACAAATTATGTGGCAAAGCCATCAGATTTTTCAGTTAATGAATTACACTATAATAATGTATCAGTTCCTATGAACACATTTGCAGCTTTAAGTGTTGGCAACAGAATTTTTAATAAGCGATTAGGTTTTTTGATTGCTGCAACTTATCAGCAAATTTATCGTGGAGGCAATACAACTTATTATAATTCATTAGCACCTGGGCCTAATCCTGCTAATTCTCCAAACTTTGATGTGATACAATATCGCAAGTATTCAAATCTTCAATCAAGATTAGGAACACATTTAAAATTAGATTATGCTTTTTCTCCGTATCATAAGATAACATTATACAATTTATTCTTACAATTAGATGAAGCAGGACATAGAGCTATGTTAACAGTTCCGGTATTGCCAGGACCCGGCGAAGTACATAATTTAGATCGTTCTCAATTCAGCAGAAAAACAGTTTATAATTCTACTTTAAGCGGTACTGATAGATTAACAAAATATTTTTCAGTTGATTGGTCATTGGCATACTCAATCGCAACATCAATTACACCGGATTGGTTAGAAATGGATTTGTTGCGTACTGATATTACCAGCACAACTTATTTTATAAAACCAATTACGCATACATGGACGCATAGTAGAGATGAGGATAAAGCGGGTTATTTAAATTTGAATTATGATGTAAGTAAAAATTTTGAATTAGTTGCAGGCGCCATGTATCGTGCAAAAGACAGAACAAATTTTTTTACACAGTATAATTTAAGTACTGTTATTCCAGGCGGATTTCAACAGGTTTATCAAAATATAAATAGCGTTGTATTTAGCTTTTCACCTCCTTCCAATGCCATTGGAGATTCTACTAACGGAAATAATTACACAGCTAAAGAAAATGTAAATGCAGAATTCATTCAGGGAAAATGGAATTATAAGAATTTTCAAATATTAGCAGGTGTTCGTTCTGAGCATACAGAGTTATCTTATGTTTCGCAATTGTCTCCTCAAGTAGAAGGCAAATATGGCACAATCACTTATACTGATGTTTTACCAAGTGTGCATATAAAGTTTGCAATCAGTCAAAAACAGAATTTGCGTTTATCTTATTATGCAGCAATCAGTCGTCCTTCTTATTTTGAATATATACCTGCAAGTGTTACGGGTGATTATTATACAGAAAGCGGCAATTTTAAAATTAAACATACCGAATCAGATAATTATGATTTGCGTTATGAAAACTATTTTACACCAACTGATCATTTGTTTGCAGGTGTTTTCTATAAACACTTGACTAATCCAATAGAATACGCGTTTCAACAAGTATCTAATAACGGATATATCTATGAACCGCAGAATTTAGGTAATGCTACAAATTATGGTTTTGAAATGGTGTTTTCAAAATACATCGGAAATTGGGGATTGAGTGGTAACTATACTTATACGCATTCAGAAATTACTACTTCCAAACAAGTTTATAGTTTAGATGCAACAGGTCATCCAGCTTATTCTTATGCATCTGAAACAAGACCATTACAAGGTCAATCGGATCATATTGCCAATATTTCTTTGTTATACAAAAATCAAAAAATTGGATTTAATGGTCAATTAAGTTTGGTTTATACAGGAAAAAGAATCAATGTAGTATCTCCTTATTTAGGCTTGGATTTTTGGCAAAGAGCTACTACGCAATTAGATTTTTCCGGTGAAAAAACTTTCAAGAAACATTATGCTGCATTTGTAAAAATTACCAACTTGTTAAATAACCCGATTATTGTTGATATTCTTCATGCAAATACTTTGGTGGGTAGACCAGAACAAACAGATCCAAGCAAAATCTTAGTGCAGAAAGATGTGTTCAATCAAAATTATATGATGGGTATAAGATTTAAATTTTAATCAACCAACTAATTTAATAAAAATATCATGAAAAATTATTCATTTAAATTACTTATTATAATCGCAACTGTAATAGTATTTTTCTCTTGTAAAAAAGAAGAAGTTGCAAATATTTCTTCTGCAATATTTTCTGCAAGCCAATCCGTAAAACCCGGCGATATTAAAGGAACCATTAAAGGAACATTGCAAAGTGATTCTATTTATTGGGTAGTGGGCGATATTACAATCAACAAAGGAGATACTGTTGTCGCTCAACCGGGTGCTAAAATTTATTTTACCGGTAATTATAACTTTTTTATTCATGGCAATTTATTATCTATCGGCACACAGGCAAAACCTGTTTGGTTTACTGCTGCACCTAACAGAACATTGTTGGTAAAAAAAGATATTCCAGGTCAAGACCCAACTACTGATCCTGCATACCGGGGATGGTGGGGTGGATTATTGGGAGATACTACCACTCAATTTATGATTTTAAAATGGACGCATGTTGAGTTTGGTGGTGGAACTGTTGCTACATCTCCGGTGTTTGGTATCAAAAATGCAAGCACTGCTTATATGATTTCATTTGTAAACCCAAATGGAATTTTAGTATTAGAAGATTCTTGGTTGTATGGTGGAGTAGATGATCCAATTCGTATTCAAGGCGGAAGAATTCATATGATGCGTAATACATCTGAAAAAGGCGGTTATACAGGTGGAGAAGGAATAGGTAATATAAAAGCAGGTACAGTTGGTAATGTTGCCTATAATTTAATCATTGGTCCAAATACCAATGGAGTGAAGCCTTCCAATAATGGTGGCAGAAATCCACAAACAAATATCTATGCTTATAACAATACAATTTTAAATGGCGGTTATAGACGTTTGCGTGTGGGTAATTCTTTAGGTCGTGGTGGATCAATAAATTATGAAGAAGGTTCAGAAGGTTTATGTTATAATAATTTAATTGTGAATTGTTTATTTGGTTTAAGAATTGTTGGAACTGCTAACTATTTAGGCAATGCATTAATTGTAGCTGATACGGCTCACTTATTTTACGGTAATAACTTTTTTTATGGAGATAGTTTATCTCTTTGCAATCAGTTTTATCCGGTTAATTTCTTAACTAAACCTCAACCAACAGATATTCCAAATCCAACTACCTACTTACCAACTAACTATACATTGGGAGCAGTTTATGACGGCAGTTCATTAGTACAAAAGAATAATCCACAGTTTAATTATTATCCATTACCACAAGCATCCGGAACATTAGCAGATATCTCATTTGCTACTGGATGGGATTTCAGATTAAAGGCGTCCTCACCTTGTATCGGTAAAGGTTATATTAATTTTACACCATTATCAAATGTTCCTATTGATCCTATATATGGGGCAACAGAAGTTACTCCCCCCGGTTCAGACATTGGATGTTATCAATTAAATGGAGTGGGCAATAAACATTAATTTTAAACTTGAACAAAAGTGCCATCTCTTTTTTGGGATGGCACTTTAACTCTTTAAATGGCAACCTCATTATTACATAATTTTCGGTTATTGCATAGAAAAATTGCTTCAGTATTATTTATATTTTTCTTTATCATTTCCATTACAGGTTTAATGCTTGGTTGGAAATCTATTTTCAGTTCAACGATATTTGAGAATAAATCAATAATGGCAAACAAGTCTTCAAAGAAATGGTTGCCTTTAGATTCTTTAGATAAACTTGCCACGCAATTTGTTAATCAGAAATTAAATACTAATTTTTTACGATCAGATAAAGTTGAATTAAAGCTTTCCAAAGGATCTATTATTTTCTTTTATAAAAACATTACTGCTCAAATAGACGGTACGTCTGGCTCTGTTATACTCATTGAAAAAAAATATGGCAGTCTAATTCAAGATATTCATGACGGAGCTATTATGGATGAATTAACAAACAATAAATCAGGGATATCAAAAAAAATTTATTCAACTGTTATTGGTTTTACTTTGCTTATGCTTACAATAACAGGATTTTATTTATGGTATAAACCCAATACTATAAAAAGAAAGAAATAAATTCTCATAGTAAAAACAACATTTCATGAATAAAGTTATTTTAAAATATTTGATTTTTATTTTATTGCTTAGCAATAGTAGAATTGTATTTAGCCAGTCAAATATCTCTACAAACAAAGATAGTGTCATTCAATTCATATTTACATCTGATGTTCATTTTGGATTAACTAAAACTACTTTCAGAAATCAATCAAATGTTTCAGCAGCAAAAGTAAATGCAGCAATGATTGAACAAATGAATAAACTTCCTTTTACTAATTTCCCGAACGATGATGGAGTTAAAGCAGGAAAGAAAATTAATGGAATTGATGCTGTAATTATTACCGGAGATATTTGTAACAGACAAGAAAAAGATATCCAAAGTGCAACAGATTCATGGAATGAATTTGAAAAAGAGTATACTTATAATCTTCATTTGAAAGATGATAAAGACCATCAAACAAAATTATTATTAACTCCCGGTAATCATGATATTAGTAATGCCATTGGATACCACAAACCTATGAATCCATTGACAGACAAAGCTTCGCTGATCAATATCTATAATTCAATGATTCATCCTGCAATTTTAAAAACAGAGAAAACGTTTAATTATTCTACTGATAAAATTCATTATTCACGAGATATTGGCAGTATTCATTTAGTATTTGTTGATGCTTGGCCGGATTCTGCTGAAAGAGTTTGGATAGAAAAAGATTTGAGTAAAATAAAAACGACTACACCTGTTTTTATTTTCACGCATTCAATGCCTGATGTAGAGGCAAGATTTTTTATTAATCCCAATGGAGACCATTCTATTAATGAAAAAGACAAGTTCGAAAATTTGGTAACTGAAACATTTAAAGATGGTTATTCAGTAGAAGACAAAGCAATTATTGAACAAAGTGCATTGGCCAAGTTTATACAAATTCATCCAAACATCAAAGCCTATTTTCATGGTCATTCTAATTACACAGAATATTATGATTGGAATGGACCGGATAAAAATATTGCGTTGCATTGTTTCAGAGCTGACTCGCCAATGAAAGGAAAATATTCTTCAAAGGATGAAACCAAACTTGCTTTTGAATTAGTTACTATTGATACAAATAAAAAAATAATGACAGTAAGAGAATGTTTATGGAATAGTAGCCCATCAGATAATGCGCATCCAATTAAATGGGGAAGCGAAATTACCGTTCAGTTGCAATAATGTAATTCTCTTGTATTAAACAATTGGTAAAACATATTTCTTAGCATACTCTAAAATGAATGATTTAGCTAAAGGCAGAATCAATATAAACCTTATAATGCCCTTATCAATATCTCATTTTCATATTTCACATCCAATACTATGATATAACTCATTCTGCTCTGATTCTGAATTTTAGCCTGTTGCTTAAAACTAATCCAGAAGCGATCCAGAACCAGTCCAGAAGGAGACCAGAAGGAGAGTAGAAGACATCCGCCACAAAACTGTACTTTTGCCCACTGAAAATTTTATGCGGATATGATTAATAAGTTAGAAGCGATAAAAGCAAGGTTTGATCAAGTGGGTGTTGCACTTACTAATCCCGAGATCATTAATAATCAAAAAGAATTTGGAAAGCTAAGTAAGGAATATCGTTCCTTAGAAAAGATCATTCAACCTTTTGAAGAATATAAAAAAGTGTTGAGCGATTATAATTTTGCTAAAGAAGGATTGAATAGTACTGATGATGAAATGAAAGAATTGGCAAAAATGGAAATGCCTGAATTGGAATTGAAAAAAGATTCGTTAGAGAAATATCTTACTAAATTATTGATACCAAAAGATCCGCAAGATGATAAGAATGCCATTCTTGAAATTCGTGCAGGTACGGGTGGTGATGAAGCCAGTTTATTTGCAGGTGATCTATTAGGCATGTATTTGCGATATTGTAACAAGAAAGGTTGGAAGACTTCTATCGTTAGTGAAAGTGAAGGAACTGTGGGTGGGTATAAAGAAGCAATCATTGAAGTAACTGGTGAAGATGTATATGGAACTTTAAAATTTGAAAGTGGTGTGCATCGTGTGCAACGTGTACCAAATACAGAAACGCAAGGGCGTGTGCATACATCCGCTGCAACTGTTGCTGTAATGCCTGAAGCAGAAGAAGTAGATTTTGAATTGAAAGAAAGTGATGTAAAAATGGAAACTGCAAGAAGTGGTGGTGCAGGCGGACAAAATGTAAATAAAGTTGAAACAAAAGTTTTTTTAACACA
>CAILAF010000437.1 GCA_903832075.1 uncultured Chitinophagaceae bacterium | reverse complement strand
CGATATGCATTATATGGAAAATCATTTTGACTTGCGAATTGATCCTTGCAAATTAGTTCAGGGAGAAAAAATTGTAATTGTTGTTGGCGGCAAAATTATTGAAGAAGGTTTAAAGAAATCTATGATGGCACTTGAAGAAGTAGAAATGGCAGTAAGAGAACATGGTGTTGCAAATATTAGAGAAGCAGACCTGGTTATATTAGAAGTTGATGGAAATATTACGGTACTATCATCAGACTATTCGCAAAAAACAGTTAAAAGAAGAAAGAAGCCACAGTTGTCGCATAATCCGTAATTCTTAATTCATTTGCAAATGAATTAAATTGGCAATGATATCTTCTATTGATGAAAGAAAAAAATACACGCTTCATAAAAAATATAATTAAACCATTTGGTTTTGATTATTGCGGGATTGCCAAAGCCGAAAAATTAAATGAAGATGCCCGTCGTTTGGAAAGCTGGCTGCAGCAGGGATTTCATGGCGATATGCATTATATGGAAAATCATTTTGACTTGCGAATTGATCCTTGCAAATTAGTTCCCGACGCTAAAAGCGTTATTACTTTGATGAAGAATTATTATCCTTCAATTAAGCAAAAAAACAATACACCGAAAATTTCCAAATATGCGTTTGGCAATGATTATCATGAAGTGATTAAAGAAAGATTGCACGAACTAATTGTGTTGATGAAAGAACAAATTGGTGAAATTAACGGAAGAGGTTTTGTAGATTCTGCTCCGGTATTGGAAAGAAGTTGGGCTGTTAAAAGTGGGTTGGGATGGATTGGAAAAAATGGAAATTTGATTAATAAACAAAGCGGTTCATTTTATTTTATTGCAACATTAATAGTGGATATTGAATTGGAATATGATGATCCTTTTGCAAAAGATTATTGCGGCACTTGTACAAAATGTATTGACAGTTGTCCAACAAATGCAATACTTCCAAATAAAATAATCAATGGAAGTAAATGTATTTCTTATTACACAATTGAATTAAAAGACGCATTGATTCCAAATGAAATGAAAGGCAAGTTTGATAACTGGATGTTTGGTTGCGATGTTTGCCAGGATGTTTGTCCGTGGAATCGTTTTAGCAAGCCGCATCAGGAAAAAAGTTTTACGCCATTACCGGAAATTTTAAATTTGTCTAACAGCGAATGGGAAGAAATAACAGAAGAATCTTTTAAAAAAATATTTCATCATTCGCCATTAAAAAGAAGCAAATGGAAAGGCATTCAGCGCAATATTAAATTCATTCAACAATAATGGTTTCATTTAAGGCTACTATATTAAAATTTGGGCAGCAAGGCGAAAAGACAGGCTGGACGTACATTCTAATCAAATCAGAAATAGCCAATAAAATAAAACCTGATACAAAAAAAAGTTACCGTGTAAAAGGAAAATTAGATGATTACTCTTTTGAAGGTTTAGCGTTTATACCTTTTGGCGGCGGCGATTTTATTGCAGTATTGAATGCTGAAATGAGAAGAGCAATTAAAAAAAGAAAAGGCGATACTGTTAAAGTTCAATTGGAATTTGATGAAAAAGGCTATCAATTTAACAAAGAATTTTTAGAATGTTTAAATGATGAACCTGATGCAATTAAATTCTTTAACACACTTAGTAAAAGTCATCAAACTTATTTCAGTAAATGGATTGACAGTGCCAAAACTATTGAAACAAAAAGTAAAAGAATTGCACAAGCAATTAATGCATTAGCAAAAAATTGGCATTTTGGTATAATGCAAAGAACACTTACTGAAGAGAATAAAAAATTAAAGCACTTTTAATTTTTTTCTGTCAACTTTCTGAGATTCTCTAAATTCTTTTCCATCATCGGACCTAAAATTTTATCATTCATAAACGATCCGAATTTTTCCCAGGGATACCATTTTACGTGTTGCTCAAATGCCCACTGCACAACAGTTACAGGTTTTGCTGAATCATTATATATATGAATAGTTGACATCATCCACTTGCCTTTTTTATTTTGCCATAAAGAACGAACTGTGTTTGGAGAAATTGAATCAATTACCACTTTTGTTTGTCCCATTTCGCATTCAGTTGATGAAAAAATATGAACACTTGCATCATTCATTCCTTCCATCCATTGTTTCCATGCATTTATATCTTTTATCCAAATAATAATAGAATCAGGCTTTGCATTAATATTAATTGCACGCGATACAATTACAGTTGAAGGAAACAATAATGAAATGCCCGTTGTTATGATAAACAAAACAATTAAACTAATCGCAACTAATTTTATTACACGTGATATCATTCCCATCTAAAAGTTTTTGTAACCAATGCATAAACTAAAATTCCCCAAACAGCTAATATTCCTAACTCTTTCCAACAATCAAAAATACTTGCTCCTTCAAAAGCAACATTACGCATAGCATCATTCAAAGCGGTTAATGGTAAATATTTAAGAAATGGCTGTAACCCTTGCGGCAAAGCACTTCTGGGGAAAAATGTTCCCGATAAAAAATATTGCGGAAACATAAATAAGTTGGCATAAATAGGAATCACACTTTGATTTTTTGCAATGCCACTTACAAAAAAACCGAAACCCATGAACACTAATAATGCAAAAAAACTAATGATCATCATATTAATAAAAGTGATCCACCCATTTGCCAAAGTGAAATGGTAAAAATATTTTCCAAATAAAACCAATACCACCACTGTGCATAATTGAAAGATTACTCTTGATAAACTTTCACCTAAAACTATATATCCTTTTTTTATTGGTGATGAATACATTCTTTTTAAAACAAGTGTATCACGTAATGAATAAAATAAAAATGCCACACCAAAAACAGATGCACCAATCAATGAAAAACCAATCATACCTGGCAAAAAGAAATCAATCAATTTATATTCTCTGCCGGGAACTTCTTCTTTTGAAATAGTTGCATAAGATTTTTTCTTTCCATAAAATTGTTCATCAACATTTCTAATTAAATCGCGAATGATTGATTGCAGCAATGGCAATTCACGCTGGCTTGCAGAAGAAGTAATTAAATGCAAATTAAATTGCTTAGATGAATCACCAACAATTCTTTTAATATCAACAATAGCAGTAATTCTTCCTTTCTTCAATCTGTCTTCAATATCATTTTCATCTCCAT
>CAILAF010000436.1 GCA_903832075.1 uncultured Chitinophagaceae bacterium | reverse complement strand
GTACAAGCGATATTTGAACACCAGATGACTTAAATACCAACTTCAAATATTTTTTTATAAAAAAAATTATTTAAAGCTAACAGTAATTAGTATTTCTTTAAAATGATTAAAAGTAACATTAAAATTTACTTACCAAAAATACAATGATTGCCAACTTTAATTATAATGATTACCTTCCAAATCAAGTCTGGCAATGCATTAGAAAAGAACAGAGCTATGCTTTATTAATAATTTATTGATTTAATTTTCGTTTATATTTACCTAATTATACACTATCTCATTGTGAATACTATATTTGCATTTATAATAGGTATTCGCATTATTAAATGATGTGGATAAAACAAAAATTAACTAATCACTTGCAGTTTTCGCAAAAAGTATATTTTTGCGCCTGTAACAAAACTTATTACAATGTCAGACATCGCAACAAGAGTAAAGAAAATTATTGTCGACAAGTTAGGTGTTGATGAAGCAGAAGTAACAAATGAAGCTTCATTTACTAACGACCTCGGTGCCGATTCTTTGGATACCGTTGAATTAATTATGGAGTTCGAAAAAGAATTCAACATTTCCATTCCTGATGAGCAGGCAGAAACAATCACAACAGTTGGTCAAGCTGTGGCTTATTTGGAAGAACATGCTAAATAAGAATCTCTTGATCTGTTAATGGAATAATTTCAATCCGCCTCTCTTAGGTCTTGTGCCACGAGTTAGGCGGATTCTCACTTGAAAAGGATCGCAATTTTATGCAATTAAAAAGGGTAGTTGTTACCGGTATTGGTGCTATCACTCCTTTGGGGAATAATCTCAATGACTATTGGAATGGATTAATCAATGGTATTTCTGGTGCTGATATGATTACCCAATTTGATGCAAGCAAATTCAGAACAAAATTTGCCTGTGAAGTAAAAAATTTCGAACCAACTCAATTCCTCGATAAAAAAGAAGCAAGAAAGATTGATCGCTTTACCCAATTTGCTTTAGTAGCAAGTGATCAGGCAATGCTAGATGCAGGATTAAATAAACAAAATACAAACCCAGATAGAATAGGCGTAATTTTCGCAAGTGGTATTGGTGGTTTAATTACTTTCCAACATGAAGTAACAGAATTTGCAAAAGGTGATGGTACTCCCCGTTTTAATCCCTTCTTTATTCCTAAGATGATATTAGATATGGCTGCAAGTCAAATAAGCATGCGTCATACTTTACGCGGACCATTATATTCAGTTGTAAGTGCTTGTGCAAGCAGCAGCAATGCATTAATGGATGCATTTGATAATATTCGATTAGGCAAAGCAGATATTATTGTATCTGGTGGTACCGAAGCTGTTATTAGCGAAGCCGGTGTTGGTGGATTTAATGCAATGAAAGCAATGAGTGAAAGAAATGATGATCCTAAAACTGCTTCCCGTCCTTATGATAAAGACAGAGATGGTTTTGTTTTGGGTGAAGGATCTGGCGTTATAATTTTAGAAGAATTAGAACATGCCATTGCAAGAGGTGCAAAAATTTATTGCGAGATTGCAGGTGGTGGTGCAACCGGAGATGCACATCACATAACTGCTCCGCATCCTGAAGGATTAGGTGCAAAAAATGCAATGATAGCAGCTTTGAAAGATGCAGGAATGCAACCAACAGAAATAGATTATGTAAATACACACGGAACATCTACACCTTTGGGTGATGGTGCTGAAGTAAAAGCCATTCAAGATGTTTTTGGTGATCATGCATATAATTTAAATATAAGTGCAACAAAAAGTATGACAGGTCATTGCTTAGGTGCAGCAGGTGCTGTTGAAGCAATTGCAGCCATCATGAGTGTTGTACATAATATTGTTCCTCCTACTATCAATCATTTTACTGATGATCCTGAGTTAGATTCAAAATTGAATTTTACTTTTAATAAAGCACAACACAGAACAGTTAATGCTGCATTAAGTAATACATTTGGTTTTGGTGGAAAGAATGCTTGCGTAATTGTAAAAAAATACGTAGCTTAAGTTGTGAGAATATTAAAGCAACTATTAAAATCATCCAACGAATCTTCATTCGAGCAACAAGTTAAATCTGTGCTGGCTATTAAGCCTGGCAAAATGGTTTTATATACAACTGCCTTAAGCCACAGAAGTGTAAAAGACACACCTGACGAAAATAATGAACGTTTAGAATATTTGGGAGATGCAGTACTGAGTGCTATTGTAGCCGATTATCTTTTTAAACGTTACCCATACAAAGGCGAAGGTTTTTTAACAGAGATGCGAAGCAAAATGGTTAACCGCCAACAGTTAAATGATATTGCTATAAAAATGGGATTGAAAAAAATTACTTTGTATAATAAATTTGATAATGCTTTAAAAGCAAGTCAAATTTTTGGTAATACATTAGAAGCAGTCATTGGTGCAATCTATTTGGATAAAGGTTATAAAAAAACACATGAATGGGTTTTGAAACAAATTGTATTACCGCACATGTTCGTTGATGATTTGGAATTGATTGATATCAATTTGAAAAATAAATTAATTGGATGGGCAAGTAAGAATGGAAAAAGTTTATCCTTCGAATTAGCAGAAGAAAAAATTGAAGGTAACCGTCGTGTGTTTACAATGAACGCTGTATTAGATGGTGAAGTTCTTTCACACGGAAGAGCACATAATAAAAAAGATGCAAGCCAAATTGCTGCACAAATAGCTATTGAAAAATTAGGATTACAATAAAAAGTGAATTTATTTTTTAATCTCCTGACATAATTCAATCAACACACCATTTGTTTCTTTAGGATGCAAAAAACAAACCAATTTATTATCAGCGCCATGTTTTGGTTTTTCATTTAATAAAACAAAACCTTCTGCCGTTAGCAAACGCATCTCTTTCTCTATATCTTCCACTTCAAATGCAATATGATGAATGCCTTCTCCTTTTTTATCAATGAATTTTGCAATTACACCATCTTTATCAATACTTTCTAATAATTCAATTTTTGTTTCTCCTTTTTGAAAGAATGCAGTATTAACTTTTTCGCTTTCGACTTTTTCGGTTTTATAACATGGCACACGAAGAATTTTTTCAAACAACTGAATAGAAGCTGCAAAATCTTTAACAGCAATGCCTATATGTTCAATTTTTTTCATAATCCAGTATTGGCGGGCTTTACGAAATATGGAATTTTGAGTGTTAATAGTTTAACTACACAAATTTATAGAACCCTTTACAGTAATTTTGTGCAATTAATCAGTAAAAGAAAAATTTTTAATTGATATGTTGAAGCTACCGATTTATTTAGATAACAATGCAACTACTCCAATGGATCCAAGAGTATTGGAGGCAATGATTCCATATTTTACAGAACATTTTGGAAATGCTGCCAGCCGTAATCATCCTTTTGGATGGGAAGCAGAAGAAGCAGTTGATTATGCTCGTGAACAAGTTGCAAAATTAATTGGTGCTGATTCTAAAGAAATTATTTTTACTTCCGGTGCAACTGAAGGTGATAATTTGGCTATTAAAGGTGTGTACGAAATGTATGCATCAAAAGGTAATCATATCATCACTGCAAATACAGAACACAAAGCCGTTTTAGATACTTGCAAACACATTGAAAAAATCGGTGGTGAAGTAACTTATCTTTCTGTTAAAGAAGATGGTTTAATTGATTTAAAAGAATTAGAAGCTGCAATTAAACCAACAACGATTTTAGTTGCCATCATGTATGCCAATAATGAAATTGGTGTTATTCAGCCTGTAAAAGAAATTGCAACCATAGCAAAAAAACATGGTGTCTTATTTTTTACTGATGCAACACAAGCTGTTGGAAAAGTTCCGGTTGACGTTATAAAAGATGGAATTGATTTAATGACTTTCACCGGTCATAAAATTTACGGACCAAAAGGTATAGGTGCATTATATGTTCGCAGAAAAAATCCACGAGTAAAAGTAACTGCACAAATGGATGGCGGTGGTCATGAAAGAGGAATGCGCAGCGGTACTTTAAATGTTCCCGGCATTGTTGGTTTTGGTAAAGCTTGCGAATTATGCAGATTAGAAATGGCACAAGATGCAGAACGCATCAGCAAGTTGAGAGATAAATTAGAAACATCTTTATTAAAATTAGAAGAGGCTTATGTAAATGGTAATCGTGAACATCGTTTGCCACATGTAAGCAATATCTCTTTCAAATATGTTGAAGGTGAAGGTTTGTTGATGGGCTTTAATAAAAACATTGCGCTAAGTTCAGGCTCTGCTTGTACTTCCGCTTCATTGGAACCAAGCTATGTTTTGAAAGCATTAGGATTAGGTGATGATCTTGCACATAGTAGTTTGCGTTTTGGATTAAGCAGATTTACAACGGAAGAACAAATTGATTATACGATTGAACAGATTACAAACACAGTTCTTAAATTAAGAGAAATGAGTCCGCTATGGGAAATGTTTAAAGAAGGCGTTGATATGAATAAAATAGAATGGGCACACCATTAAATTCGATGATTAGCTGATGTGATAATTTGATAATGATTATTACATTAGTTTAAAAAGAGTTCATCATTATCACATCATCAAATTATTTAATTATCAAATTAAAATTATGTCATACTCAGAAAAAGTGATTGATCATTACAGCAATCCAAAAAACGTTGGTACTTTGGATAAAAGCAGTAAAAATGTTGGTACCGGATTAGTTGGTGCACCGGAATGCGGCGATGTAATGCGTTTGCAAATTGAAGTAGATGATGCTACCGGCATTATTAAAGATGCTAAATTCAAAACCTTTGGATGCGGCTCTGCTATTGCTTCTTCATCATTGGCAACTGAATGGTTAAAAGGTAAATCTGTTGATGAAGCAGTTAAAATTGATAACATGGATATCGTTGAAGAATTAAATCTTCCTCCGGTAAAAATCCATTGTTCTGTTTTAGCTGAAGATGCAATTAAAGCAGCGATTAATGATTATCGCAAGAAAAATGGTTTGGAAGAATTAGCATTTGAAGAAAGAATTCATTAATGTGCAAATGTGTTGATGTGCAGATATGCGGATGAACTCCGTTTGATGAATTTGCACATTCGCACATCTGCTAATCTGCAAATTAATTTTATGGTTGCAACAGAAAATGCAATTTTAGTTAGTGATAAAGCCAAAGCGAAAGTTAAAAAGCTGATGGAAGATGCAGGTATTGCAAATGATCCATCTTATTTTTTACGTGTTGGTGTTGTTGGTGGCGGTTGTAGTGGCTTGAGTTATAAATTGGATTTTGATAATGAGCAAAAGCCCATGGATCAAGCATTTGAAGATAATGGTGTAAAAGTGGTTACTGATTTAAAAAGCTTTTTATACTTGGTAAATACCGAATTAGATTTTAGTGATGGATTGAATGGTAAAGGATTTTATTTTAATAATCCCAATGCCAGCAGAAGTTGCGGATGCGGTGATAGTTTTTCAGTGTAAAGTTTTTTTGAGTGAATAAATAATGAAGACCTGTTGCGAAAGTGACAGGTTTTTTCTTATAAGATAAATGCTGACTAAAGTTCGCAAAGTACAAGTGAGTGACACAACGAAGCTTAATTTATAATCTACCGTTCGCTAAACAAAATATAACCCTGTTGCTCATAAACAAACTATGCATTAGTTTTGACACATGTGGATGATCTGCAAAAAAGAATGGCAACAATTTTTCAATAGCATTACCGGTTATATTGCATTGATTATATTTTTATTTTTATGCGGATTATTATTATTCGTTTTTCCTGATACCAGTTTATTGGATTTTGGTTATGCCACACTCAATCCGTTTTTTGAAATAGCTCCATGGATATTATTATTTTTTATTCCCACCATTACCATGCGCAGTTTCGCCGATGAATACAAGAGCGGCACTTTTGAATTATTAAAAACAATGCCATTAAGTGCATCGCAAATTGTATGGGGCAAATTTTTCGGTGCAGCGCTGATAGCCTTAGCAGCATTGATTCCTACAACTGTGTATGCCATTTCTATTCAGCAACTCAGCAGCACCGGCGGCATTGATATTGCAGGAACTATTGGCAGTTACATTGGTTTATTATTATTGAGTTTTGTTTTTACTGCTGCAGGAATTTGCACCAGTAGTTTTACAAATAATACGGTGGTTGCATTTATTAGCAGCGCCTTTGTTTGTTTTTTATTGTTTAAAGGTTTTGATGCATCAAGCAAATTACCTGTTTTAAAAAATGGTTGGGATTATTATATTGAAACGTTGGGAATAAATTTTCATTATAAAAATATCAGTCGTGGTGTGATTGATACAAGAGATGTAATTTATTTTATTGGAGTGATTTTTCTTTTTTTATTCATCACACAAAGAAATTTACTTAAACGATGAAATTCATTACTAAAATATTACAACATAAATATTGGTGGTTGGCATTGATTGCTTTCTTTGTTGCTGTTATTTTTATTTCATCCTTATTGCACGCCAAGTTAGATCTTACTCAGGAAAAAAGATATTCATTAAGTAATGCCACAAAAAAATTATTGAACAATTTAAATGAAGAAGTAGAGATACAAATTTTTTTAACAGGCAATTTAAGTTCGGGTTTTAAAAAATTAAAAATTGCAACTGAAGAATTATTAGAGAATTATCGCGATTATTCAAATGGCAATTTGCATTATACATTTATTCGTCCGGGTGAAGGATTAAACGATAGCGCCAAAGCCTTGCTGTACGATAGTTTGGTGAGATTGGGCGTTAAAGCATTTAAAAACGAGATAACAAAAAATAATGACGATTCAAAAACAGAACAACTAATTTTTCCTTCAGCCATAATAAAATATAACAACAAATTATTGGCAATTGATTTAATGAGTGGCAAAAGTGGAATGGATGAAGAAAGTACATTAAATTATTCGGAAGCGCTCTTAGAATTTAAATTTGATGATGCCATTAATAAATTAACAAAAAAGGAATTTCCGATTGTTGCTTATGCTGCCGGCAATGGCGAACCTGCTATTGATTTTGCAAATAAGAAATTAGATCCTAATATTTTTGATTTACTAACGCTAATGCGAAAAAATTATCGCTTTGGTGTAATTGATTTAAATAAAGGTTTTTTAAATGCCGATACCATTAATGCATTATTAATTGTAAAACCGTCTACTGCGTTTTCTGAGCAAGAAAAATTAAAGATTGATCAATACATAATGAACGGCGGAAAAGTTGTGTGGTTTATTGATAAATTATACGCCGAGTTTGATAGTTTATTAAGATCGAAAAGCGATTTCGTTGCATTTGATAAAGGATTAAATATTGATGATCAATTATTTAAATACGGTGTTCGCATTAATGGCGATTTATTACAAGATTTAAAATGTGCCAAACAACCTTTGGTTACAGGTAATGTTGGCGGAAAGCCACGAATAGAGCGGGTTCCATTCCCCTACTATCCTTTATTATCATCCACATCTAATCATCCAATTTCAAAAAATTTGGATGATGTATTAAGTATCTTTCCATCATCCATTGACACCGTAAAAGCTAATGGAATTACTAAAACAATTTTATTAGCAAGCGATACATTAAGCCGAACCATCAGCACACCGGCAATAGTAAGTTTGCAAAGTATAAAATCTGAAGACGATATAAAATATTTTGAAAAAAGTTATGTGCCTGTTGCTGTTTTATTAGAAGGAAAATTTGCTTCATTGTATGCCAACCGTTTTACAGATCAGATAAAAGATTCCATAGAACAATTAATTGGGGCACCATTTTTATCATCGGCAAAAAAAACTTCACAACAAATTGTAGTAAGTGATGCAGATATTGTTACCAATGTTGTTACACAAACTCAAGGACCGCTTCCAATGGGCACGCAGGAATTCGAAAATTATCAATTTGCCAATCGCGAATTCTTTTTGAATTGTATGGATTATTTAGTGGGCGACGCTTCTATTTTAGAAACAAGAAGCAAAGATTATACATTACGATTGTTAGATAAAACCAAAATAAGCGAACAAAAAACTATGTGGCAGTTTATTAATATTGTTGTTCCAGTTTTATTGGTTTTGTTAACCGGCGGATTTATTCAATGGCATCGCAGAAAAAAATTTGCTGCCTAACCTTTACTTATATTTGATTAAGAAATCTCGTACATGAGCTCGCATCAAATAGTTTATCTTGTTTTTGGCATTGTCATATTATCAGCTTTGGTATTTGATTTAGGATTGATCAGTAAAAAAAGGCAATCAATCAGCATCAAAAAAGCATTGTGGCAAACTTTGTTCTGGGTAATGCTGGCATTGAGTTTCTTTGTTTTCATTTTTTTACAAGAAGGCAGTAAACCGGGATTGGAATATATCAGTGCTTATTTAATGGAATGGAGTTTAAGCATTGATAATATTTTTGTTTTTATTTTAATTTTTTCTGCATTTAAAATAAAAGAACAATTTCATTCAAGAGTTTTATTGTTTGGTATTTTGATGGCAATTTTATTTCGTGTAATATTTATTGTAATTGGCGTTGAATTGATTG